>JBEEFQ010000146.1:0-3607 GCA_041166245.1 Actinomycetota bacterium
GCGCCACCGTTATTGGCTGCCGCCCGGCCAGGAGCTGACGCGGCTGCCGTCGGAGTACTTCGCCGACGGGATCTACGTCACGTTCCAGGACGACTGGACCGCGTTCCGGCACGCGTCCGACATGAACTGGCGCCGGCTCATGTGGGCCAACGACTTCCCCCACTCCGACTCCACTTGGCCCTGGTCCCAGGAGATGCTCACCGAGCACACCGCCCAGCTCAGCACCGAACAACGCGACGCCATCCTCTCCGGCAACGTCGCCACCCTCTACAACATCGACACCACCGCGCTGTCGTAGACCTCGCTCAGTCGGGGATCCAGTTGCCGTGGAAGCCGTAGGGGACGCGCTGGGGGAGAGCGATGGTGGCGACGGGGTCGCCGGTGAAGTCCTGGGCCGCGAGGATGACGACGTCGCTCGAGTCGGTGGTGGCGTCGTAGACGTAGGCCATGATCCAGCCGTCGTCCTCCGCCGCGTCATCGGCGCGCGGGACGAACACGGGCTCGAGGCAGGAACGCCCCGGTCCGAAGTCGTGCACCTCCGACGTACCCGCGACAAGGTCGTGCTTGATGGCCCCACCGAACTCGATGCCGGGCTCGAAGGTGGCGCCGTAGCCGTAGCGGTGGGGCCGGCCGAGGATGCGCTCGTCGTGCCGGGGGAACTCCTGGGAATGGTCGTCGAGCCGCTCCTCGCGTGCCTTGCCCGACGTGGGGTCGAGCGTCCAGCGGTCGAGTGTGGTGCGACCGTCGTTGGGCCCGAGGGTGTCCTTCGCGAAGGTCGACGGGTGGCGCACGGCGTCGAGCACGACGCCGCCGTCGGGCAGGTCGTAGGCGTTGAGCGGGTGGTACACGAAGCAGGGGTCGATCTCGAACCACTGCACGTCGTCCGCTGCACCCTCGAGGGGCAGCAGCCCGATGCGCGGCACGTACTCGGGGTCCCACAGGTAAGGGAAGCGGGCGCCGGCCATGGCCGCGTCGAGGTTGAACACGAGGGGCAGGTCGAACAGCACGACCTTGGTCTCGGTGATGGCTGTGTCGTGGACGGCGACGCGCCCCGGCACCGGGATGTCGACCGAGCGACGGATGCGTCCGTCAGTGCCGACCACGAGGTACCGCATGTGCTCCCACTCCCAGTAGTACGTCACGGCGTGCAGCTCGCCTGTCGCCGGGTCCTTCTTGGCGTGGGCGGTGAACGCGCCGTCCAGCGTGCCGCCGAAGTCGTAGGCGCCGATCGGGTCCAGCTCGTAGCTCAGCTCCACCGGAGGCAGACCGGCTTCGACGGTCGCGATGGTCTTGCCCGCGTGGCCGATCACGTTGGTGTTGGCGATCAGCTCGGCGCCGACCGACCGGTTGCGGTACCAATCGGCCTTGCCGCCGCTGATGCGCACGCCGTGGACCATGCCGGTGCCCGTGAACCAGTGGTAGCTCGCGGGGTCCTCCTCGGCCATGGGGTTGGGGCCGTTGCGCAGCAGCCTGCCCTCGAGGCCTTCGGGGATGGTGCCCGTGACCGGCAGGTCGAAGGCGCTGATCTCCTCGAGCACGGGTGCGAAGTTGCCTCGTAGGTAGGTGTTCTCGACGGTTGTCATGTCGTCTCCATGTCGGGTTGTTGAAACAGCAGAGCGTCGGCGATCGTGCCGAGGTGGTCGAGGTCGAGGGCGGCGTCGACGCTGGCCACGCCGCCGTGGATCCACAGCGTGGCCAGGCCGTGCACGAGCGCCCACACGATCAAGGACGCGTGCACGGGTTCCTGGCCCGGTGCGAACCCGTCGGCTTGGGCGACGACGACGAGGTCGACGAGCTGCAGGAAGGCGCGCGAGCCCTTCTCGCCGAGCGGCGCGTACGTCGTATCGATGAGCTCGTTGCGGAACATCAACGAGAACACGCCGGGGTGCGACACCGCGAACGTCACGTACCCGCGGCCCGCGGCCGACAGCCGCCGACGGGCGTCAGCGTCCGGCCCGGCAGCGGCCACGTGCTGGTCGACCGACTGGTACAGCTGCTCGAAGCCCTCGGCCGCCAGAGCCGCCAGCAACGTCGCCACCCCCGGGAAGTGGCGGAGCGGTGCGCCGTGGGACACGCCGGCTTCCCGCGCCACCGCCCGCAGCGTGAGTCCCTCGAGGCCGTCGCGCTCGAGGACGGTGCGCGCCGCCGCCACCAGCTCGGTCGGTGAGGTCAGCTTGACCGGCACGTAGACAGTGTCTACCTAGTTGTAGACACTGTCAACACCCAGAGCTCAGCTGTTGGCGATGGGCTCGGTCTGGCGATCCCAGAGGGCGAGCAGGGCGGTGAGGACCTCCTCGGCCGCGCCGAGGCCGCCGAGGTGGCTCTCGCCGGGGCGGATGAACAGCTCGGCGTTGGGCAGCAGGTCCACCACGTGCTGGCCGTGGGCGAGTGGGACGATGTGATCCGCGTCGCCGTGCCACCACCGGATGGGCACCGTGATGTCGCGCACCGAGAAGCCCCAGTCGCGCGTGAACAGCACGAAGTCGAGGATCGGCGCGCGGATGCCGGTGCGGCTGCCGTTGAGCAGGTCGTCGATGAACATGGCCTTGATCTCGGGACGGGCGAACACCTTGCGGTCGCCCTCGGGCGAGAACCGTGCGTAGAGGTCGAGCCCCGGCGACGCGAACGGGCGCAGGGCCCACAGGATCCCTGTCATGCCGAGGCCGAGTGGTACCCGCAAGGCCGCGGCCAATGGTCCGAGCGGGGCGACGCGGCCGACCAGTCCGCCGGTGGCCGCGTCGGGGCCGACGGTCGGCGCCACACCACCCAGCACCGCGCCGGCCATCACCCGCGCGGGGAAGGCGTGGGCCGCGGCCAGCAGGTAGGGCCCTCCGCCCGACAGACCGATGAGGGCGAAGCGGCCGACGCCCAGCGCGTCCGCGACGGTGCCGAGGTCGTCGGCGAAGGCGAGCACGTTGCGGTACAGGTGCGGCGTCGAGTCGCCGACTCCCGGGCGGTCGAGCCCGATGAGTCGCACGCCGACCTCATGCGCCGCGACGCGCGCCGCCTCAGGGATCTGGCGACGGGCGCCGGGCGTGCCGTGGAGCCAGAAGACGGCACGGCCCTCGGGCGGGCCGAACTCGGCAAAGGACAGGCGGCGACCGTCGGCCAGGCCGACGGTGCCCTCGAGGCGGGGGGCGGTGATGAGGCTCACGCAGCGCAGTGTGGCATCCCGGCCTACGCTCCCGCCCATGGCAACGTTCCCTGGTCTGGCCCATGTCGCAGTCACCGTCAGCGACCTGTCCCGCAGCACGCCGTTCTACGAGAAGCTGTTCGGCGCGAAAGCGGTACTCGACGAGGACGCCGACGTGTTCCACCACGTCGTCTGGATGCTCGAGGGCGGCACGCTGTTCGGCATCCACACCCATCCCGAGCCCGAGAGCGCCGAGCCGTTCAGCGAGTTCCGCCCCGGGCTCGATCACGTGGGCTTCGCCGTCGCCAACCGGGTCGCCCTCGAGGAGTGGGAGAAGAAGCTCGACGACCTCGGCATCGCCCACGGCCCCATCAAGGACGCTCCCTACGGGTCGGGCCTGTCCTTCCGCGACCCCGACAACATCGCCCTGGAATTCTTCGCGCCCCCCGGCTGAGCTGTCGATCTGCCTCCAGG
>JBEEFQ010000147.1:0-8137 GCA_041166245.1 Actinomycetota bacterium
TCGAGGTAGTCGTCGATGAGCGCCATCTGCCCGTCGAGCAGGAAGGGGTGGTCGAGCCGGGGCAGGAGGTCGTCGAGCAGCGCCACCAGAGCGAGGCGGCTGGCGGGGAACGGCTGCTGCCATTCGCGGTCCCAGTGGGTGTGCGGGACCGTCGCGACGCGGCGGGGCACGTCAGTACGTTAGGGGCATCCCCCGTGCCGCCCTCGTCTCCTTCCGTCTCGGCGGCACCGATGGCGTGGCCGTGGAGGCGGCCAAGTGGACGTGGGCCCTACGCCAGCTGGGGTGGGACACCTCGACGGTCGCCGGTGAGGGTCCGGTCGACCACACCGTGCCGGGCCTCGCGATCGGCGCGCCGGTGCCGCCGTCGCGTGCCGCCGTCGCCGACGCGCTCGCCGATGCCGACGTGGTGGTCGTCGAGAACCTGTGCTCGCTGCCGCTCAACCCCGCCGCCGCGGCCGTGGTGGCCGACGTGCTGAAGGGCCGACCGGCCGTCCTCCACCACCACGACCTGCCGTGGCAGCGCCCTCACCTGGCCCACCTGCCCGGTCCGCCGGACGACCCGGCGTGGGCCCACGTCACCATCAACGAGCGCAGCCGCCGTGAACTGGCCGAGCGGGGCATCGGCGCCACCCGCATCTACAACCACTTCGACCCTGACCCGCCCCCCGGTCGCGGTGACGCGGTGCGCACCGCCCTCGGCGTGGGCCTGCACGAACGGCTCGTGCTGCAGCCCACGCGGGCGCTGGACCGCAAGGGCGTGCCCGCCGGCGTCGCCCTCGCCGAACGGCTTCAGGCCGTGTACTGGATCCTCGGACCGGCCGAGGACGGCTATGACCTCGGCGCGGTGATGGCTGGGGCCAAGACCCGCACGATCGTCGGACGGCCCCTGCACACGACCGTGCACGACTGGTACGCGGCGGCCGACGTGATCGCCTTTCCGTCGACATGGGAGGGATTCGGCAACCCCACCGTCGAGTCGGCCACCCACGACCGGCCCCTCGCGCTCGGCCGATACCCGGTGGCCGAGGAGCTGCGCGCCTTCGGCTTCCGCTGGCACGACCCCGACGACGCGACCGTCATCGACGCTGGCCCCGACCTGCTGGCCCACAACCACGACGTCGCCCGTCGCCACTTCGATGTGGCCGAGCTCCCCAATTTGCTGGCCGGGGTGCTCGACGGTTTGGCAAGGTGACGGCCATGCCTCAGAAGGCCATGCCTCAGAAAACAGAGCGCAACCATCTCGTCGCCCTGGCCGCCGCCCTCCTCGCCATCCAGGTGATCCACGGGGCCATCCCGGCCGAGACCGACGCCGAGGGATACGTCGGGCTCGTCGGCGGGCTCATCCTGCTGGTGGCGTCGATCACCGCGCTGGTGGGACTCGTGCAGGGGACGCCGTGGGCGCCGAAGCTGCTCGGGGTCACGGGCCTGACGGTCGCGGTGGGCTTCGTGCTCTACCACGCGCTGCCCTTCCACAGCCCGGCCACCAACCCGTACTTCGGCGAGGACAAGATCTGGCTGGCCCAGTGTACGCCGGTAGTCCTCTGCGTCGTCATCGGCCTGTGGGCGGCGTGGGAGACCCTGCGACCGGAGCCGGCGAGCACCGCCCACGCCTGACCGATGGAGCCCTACTACCGAGACGACCTGGCCCTCGTGCACCACCTGGGGTTCGGGTTCCACGCCGACGCGGTGGCGCCCGGCATCCTCGCCCTGCTCGAGCCCGTGCGCGAGCGCGACGGCGTGGTGCTCGAGCTGGGCTGCGGTTCGGGGCTGCTGACCCGCCACCTCGTCGAGGCCGGCCACCGGGTCATCGCCACCGACGCGTCGCCCGCCATGCTCGCCCTGGCCAAGGAGACGGCCCCTGGCGCCGAGGATGTGCGGGTGCTGGTGATGCCGGACGACCCCATGCCGGAGGTCGACGCGGTGGTGTCCGTGGGCCATCCGATCAGTTACCTACCCACCGCGGAAGCGATGGACCGGGCGTGGATCGCGGCCGCCGACGCCCTGCGGCCCGGCGGCGTTCTGGCGATCGACGTTTGCGACCGACGCTGGGGCGAGCTGCGCAACGACCTCGACGTGCACGCCCGGGTGGGCGACGACTGGGCCATCATCACCAACTACTCGGTGCCGACCCCCGACCGCTTCGTGCGGGAGATGACCACGTTCCTCCGCAACGCCGACGGCACGTGGCGCCGGGACGACGAGCGTCACGACAACGTCCTCGTCGACACCTCGCTCATCCCCGCGCTGCTCGCCGACCACGGTGTCGATGCCACCGCAGGCCCGTCCTTCGGCACCGAGACCAATCCCGACGGCCTCGTGTGCGTGGTCGGCCGAAAGGCTTAACCCGCCTCCAATACAGCCGCGATCGTGTCGCAGACCCGGCGGGTGCCCTTGACGTCGTGCGCACGGACGATGCGGCAGCCGCGTGCAACACCGAGCGCGGTGGCGGCCAGGCCGGCCTCCCGGCGGTCGCGCACCTCGAGGTCGAGGAGGCGGCCGAGGAACGTCTTGTTCGAGGCCGAGAGCAGCAGCGGGTAGCCCAACGCGGCCAGCCGGTCGGACGCCCGCAGCAGCACGAGGGACTGCTCCCATGTCTTGCCCAGGTCGAGGCCGGCGTCGAGCACGATGCGGTCGGGCGTGAGCCCCGCAGCCTCGGCCCGCCTGGCCCGCTCGACGAGGAAGTCGCACACGTCCACCACCACGTCGTGGTACTCGGGCTCCGGGTCGGGGATGCGCGGCCCCAACCGGATGTGGGTCGCCACCACGCTGGCGCCAGCGTCAGCGGCGACGCGTAGGTATTCGGGGTCGGCGAAGCCGCTGATGTCGTTACCGAGCACAGCACCCTCGTTGTACGCCGCCCGCGCCACTTCGGCGTTCCACGTGTCGACCGACAGCGGCAGGTCGAAGCGCTCGCGCAGCGCGGCCACCGCGGGCACGACGCGTTCGAGCTCCTCGTCCAGCCCGACGGCCGGCCCCGGCCCCGCCTTCACGCCTCCTACGTCGAGGATGTCGGCGCCGTCGGCCACGTGCTGCTCGGCCAGGCGCAAGGTGGCATCCATGGCGAAGAACTCGCCCTTGTCGTAGAACGAGTCGGGCGTTCGATTGAGGATGCCCATGACGAGCGAGCGCGTCGTCAGGTCGTAGATGTGTTCGCCGAGCGCCAGCCGCACCCGGCGACGCTAGTGCTCCGTTTCGGAAGTAGCGGTGACAGATCTCGGAGTCAGAGTTGTCGCTCGCAAGGCGCACCGGAGCCCCAATAGCCTTGCCCTCTTCGGGCGAGGAGCAACGCCGCGAGCGGCGGCTCTGGCCGGAGAGATGTCATGGGTACTTCCGAATCGGTGCGCTAGGTCAGCAGCCGGTTTCCACGACCACCTGGCCGGCGCTGTTGGTCACCGGTGAGGCGGGCGCGGTTGCCGCCGGGCCGCCGCCCAGGATGACGCCGCACGTGCCGGCGTACGCCGCGGGCAGCGGGTAGGGCCCGAGGGGCGAGCCCTGGGCGTCAGGATCCTCGTAGACCTGCACGCCCGGCTCGACATAGGTCTTGCCTTCGGCGTCGTTCCATGCCTTGAGGTCCTGGCCCCCACAGTCCTCGGGTCCGTCGGACGGTCCTCCACAGGTTTCGGGGTCCCACTCCTTGCCCTCGTAGTTGGACACGGCGCGCTCGCCTTCGCCGCCACCGTCGAAGGCGAGCCGGCGCTGGCTGGAGGCCGCGAAGCAGATGCCATCGGCACAGGCGCCGGTGCCGGCGTCGACGAGCGGCACGGGATGGGTCAGCAGATAGGCGGCGTCACCGTTGGCGACGGCGGCCATCCACGCGTCCACCGACGCGGGGATCACGTTGAGAACGATGGCGCCACCGTCGCTCGGTCCGTTGCTGATCTGGGGCGACGAGTCGTGCTAGCCGTTGGAGAGGTTGTCGTCGGCGCCGAAGTACAGCTTGGCCCCCGTCGTCGGATCGCCGCCCGGTCCCTGCGCGATGTCGGGGTTGGTCGGGTCGACGAAGGTGCCGTCCGGCGTCTGCCGGAGGCCGGCGTGGCCCCACTCGTTGTCCTCGCCGTCGGACAGACTGACGATGGCGTTGCGGCAGTCCTCCTCCACCGACTCGGGTCGGGTGTGATCGTCGGCCGCTCCCGAGCAGTGCTGCTTCTCGTAGGAGTACACGCCGTCGCTGATCGCGTTCGCCACTCCCGCCGAGGACAGGACGGCCAGGACGGCTCCGAGGACGATGACGACGACTCTTTTCACGGGTTCTCTCCTAGGAAGCGAGCTTGAAGGCGGTGATGCCGCTCAACGGGGACAGGGGATGTGGACCGGCAATCGACGCCAGGTCCTCGGTAGGGATCCCGGTGTCGCGGGCACCCTTGAACTCGGCGTCGGTCTCTCGCGTACCGCTGCCGAGGTAGATGGAGTCGCCCACGACCGCGGGCGCCGACGCGGGTGGCCCGATCAGCGGCGCGGTCCACAGCAGCAGTCCGGTCGCGGCGTCGAGGGCCTGCACGGTGTCGGTGAACGTGTCGGGGATGAAGACCACGCCGTTGGCGATGGTCGTTGCGCCGTAGCTCGGTCCGGCCAGCCGGTGAACCCACAGCACCTTCCCGGTGGCGGGGTCGAGGGCCCGCACCGACCACGTCATCCTGTCGACCTGGTCCGCGAGTTGGGCAGGGTCGTCGGTCTGGCTGGGGAGCGGGATGGCGGTGGCGCCGACGATGCGCACCGCGTACCCCTTGGCGTCGACCTGCACCGCCGGCGTCCCCAGGAACCCACCGACGGCGAACCCGCCGCTCACCCTGCCGGCTTGGCCCGCCTTGGTGCGCCACACCTCGGCGCCGGTGGCGACGTCCCAGACGTAGTAGTCGGCGCTCTTGCGCCCGTGGCCGACCAGTGTGCGGTCGGGATCCTTCGGTGTCGCGCCGGGGAACCGCAGCACGTTGGGGGAGGCGCCGAAGTCGTCGTCGGCCGCGGCCTCGGCCAGCTTGGCGTCGCGGGTCGCGAATTCGTCGGCGGGCGTGAACTGACGAACAAGCTCGCCCGTGCTGGCCTTGATGGCCCAGCTCGCCTCGGCCCACGACTCAGCGGGCTGGGCGTCCATGGCCTGCTGTGCGTTGTCGCAGTTGGCCGTGCCGAACGTGACCAGGTCGTTGTCGACGTCGACGGCCGGCGACGACCACACGCCGCCACAGCCGAACCCGCTGTGCGAGCCCTCGGTCAGCCCCGCCGCGCCCGTGTACACCTGTCGGGTCTCGGGGTCGAACTTCCATTGCGGCACGAACGCCCACCGGGCGCCGCGCTTGACGAGGCGGAGCTTGACGATCCCCGTCCGGCCCACGCCCTCCTGGTTGTGAACGTCCATGCCGACGAAGATGTCGTCGCCCACCACGGCCGGGGACGACTCGATCTCGACCGTCGGCACCTTGCCCGTCGCATCGTCGGCCGCACGATGTTCGGGCGTGCGGGGATCGAGGTCGATCGACGCCAGCCGGGTGCCGGTGCCGGCGTGGAGGGCGTAGAGGGTGGCACCGCCACCGAAGAGCACGATCTTGGTGGACTTCGGCCCGAAGCGGTCGACGGCGGCGCTCGACACGATGCGGCCGAAGGCGACGTGGTGGTTGTCGTCGATGGTGAAGGTCCAACCCTCGGGCCTGGTGGTCGATCCAGTCGCGGCGTCTATGGCGTAGAAGGTGCCGTCCCACGAGCCCACGTAGACCCGGCCGTCCACCACGGTGGGGGAGGCGGTCACCGAGTCCTTGGCGTGCACGACCCACTTGGGCACGAGGGTGGGCACGTGCCGGGTCGTGACCGAGGCGCCGCCCGGATCCTGGCTGAACGAGTGCTCGAGGTCGTGGCCGTACATGGGCCACGACGGCCGGTCGCAGGCCTCGTCGGCCCGGGCGAGGGGTGCGAGGGCCGCGAGCAGCAGCGCCGCCACCCCCAGCAGGACCCCTTTGCGCATCCTGGACGGATTCGACATTCGGACACCCTGTACCTTCTCTGGACAATGATCCGAGGCGAGGGTGTGGCCGTGGCCCGGGGCGTGACGCCTGAGGAGGCGTTCGACTTCGTGCTCGACCCGGCGCAGTACACCAAGGCCGACACCAAGATGGTGTGGGTCACCAAGCTGGGCGACACCGACGACGGCATGATCGCCAGGGAGGACGGCAAGTTCCTCGGCCGCTTTCCCGGATCGGTCATCACCCGCTACCGGTGGAGGCGGCCGACCTGGATCGACGTCACCTTGGAGCACGGGGTGCCCGAGCGCCTCCACGCCTGGTTCGAGATCGAGGCGGTGGAAGGGGGTACCCGCATCCGCCACGTCGAAGAACTCCACATGGGGCACGGCCCGTTGGGCTGGCTCTACGACCTGGTCGGCGGGAAGTGGTTCACGGAGTCGGTCCCACAGGAAGTTGCGGAGATCGCCCGCCTGCTGGAGGCGGGGGAGCGGGGGCGGGGCGTGGAAGGCGCGACACGGCCCTAGCCGCCGAGCAGGGGAGGGAACCCGATGCACCGAAGGGTCACCACGGCACGCCGAGCCTCGGCGGTCGCGTGCATCCTGACGGCCATCGCGCTGGTGGCCGCGTGTGGCGCCCGCACCGACCCGTACCTCGGAGCGGGTGAGGGCATCGCCCCGGGCGACGCCCAGAACGCAGCCGCCGCGGGCCCTGAGGACACCGCCCCTGGCGCCACCGTCGCCGACGGGTCGCCGACCGGACCCGCGTCCGGCGCCGGAGGCACCGCACCCGCCAAGGCGGCGCCGGGCGCTGCGCCCGTGGTGGCCGGTCCCAAGGGCTTCAACTACGACGCGGCGGCCGAAGCCGCGGCGTGCACGGGCACCCAGGGCAACACCGCGTCGGACGTCGGCATCACGCCGACGTCGATCACCCTCGGCAACGTCAGTGGCCTCACCGGCGTCATCACCAACAGCTTCGAGCAGGGTCCCCAAGCCGTACAGGCCCTGTTCTCGGCCGTCAACGCCAAGGGCGGCATCTGCGGGCGCCAGCTCAAGCTCGTCGTGCAGGACGACGGCCAGGACGCGTCGCGCAACGCGGCCAATCACGCCGACCTCATCCCCAAGGTGTTCGCGTTCGTCGGCTCGACGACCCACGCCGACAGCGCATCCGTCCAGCAGATGGTCGACGCCAAGGTGCCCGACATCGGCTTCGCCATCAACGCCAACCGGGGCCAGTCGCCCGTGTTCTGGTCGGCCGGCGGCAGCACGCTGTACACCCAGGGGGGGCGGCCGTACGGCTGGAACAGCCTGCAGACCGCGCTCAAGAAGTACAACAGCTTCCCGAAGCGGTTCGCGGTGCTCGCCTACTCCATCCCGATCAGCGCGGATGCGGCCCGGCAGTTCGCCTACGCGTTCAAGCGCGAGGGCAGCACCATCTGTTACGAGAACTACGGCATCTCACCCGCCACCGCGTCCCTCGACCAGGACGTGCTGCAGATGAAGCAGAACAACTGCGACGGGGTGTACACGACGATGGACCTGGCTGGGAACGGCAAGCTGCTGCAGGCCCAGCAGCGTCAGGACTGGCACCCGATGCTGACCAACGTGACCTTCTCCGGGTACACCAAGTCCCAGATCGCGGTCGCCGGCAAGGAGGCGGCCCAGGGCCTCCAGGTCACGCTGCAGTTCATGCCCTTCAGCGAGAACAACCCGGTGATGAAGCTCTATCTCTCGCAGCTGAAGACGTATCAGCCTGGCAAGGAGCCCAGCTCGTTCGGGCTCCAGGCCTACGCCAGCGCCCAGATGTTCATCTACGCCCTGCTGAAGGCGGGCCGCAACCCCACGCGCGCCAGCATCACGGCTGCCTTCGAGGCGCTGGAGAACTACGACAGCGGGGGCATCATGTCGCCCATCGCGCCGCGGCTGCGGCGGCCGACGGGACCCTGTCTGGTGCAGGTCGAGGTGAAGGGCGACGAGTTCGTGCGCAAGTGGCCGCCGACCGGCATGGAGTGCGCGGCCGAGCTGTTGCCCGTGGGGCCCTAGTGACGTGATCGGCTTCCTCGACGAGGTCTGGCCCCTCGCCCTCATCGGCCTGTTCAACGGCGCCATCTACGCGCTGGCGGCCATGGGTGTGGTCCTCACCTACAAGACGTCGGGGATCTTCAACTTCGCCTACGGCGCGGTCGCCATGTT
>JBEEFQ010000148.1:0-6951 GCA_041166245.1 Actinomycetota bacterium
ACGTCGGACATGGCCCCGGCCATCTGGTTGAAGTAGCTCTGCATGAGCTGCTGGCGCAGCTTGTCCATGAGCTCGTCGAACTTCTCGCGGGCCTCGCTGGACGTGAACTCGTACTCCTGCAGCTCGCGTACCTGACCGGCCAGATCGGGCGGCAGCATGTCGAGGCGGAGGTTGCGCTCGCTCACGACCTCGTCGGTGATCTCCTGACGGCGCTCGTCGCCCGACTGGCGGGCCTCGCTGGCCAGCTCGTCGAGCCCCTGGCGCTCCATGTCGATGACGTCGCGCAGCTCCTGGGCGATGTCGTCGTAGACGCCGCCGAGGTCGTACTTCTCGAGCTCGTCGCGGCGCTTGCGCCGCAGCTGCTCGAGCATGTCGCGGATGCCCTGGACCCGCTCCTGGTTGCGGTCGCGGAAGCCGGACTGGAGCAGGCGGCGCAGGGCGGCGTTGAGGTCCCCGTGGTACAGCAGGTCGTCGGTGATCTCCGACAGCAGGTCGTCGGCGTCCAGCTCGAAGCCGACCTGGGTGCCGTCCCAGCGCGAGTAGTCGAACCTCCGCGTCATCCTGCTGCGGAGGTTACGTCGCTACTGGCGGTACAGCAGGCTGAGGTCGGTCTCCGACTCATCGAACTTCGTTCCGCACTCGACGCAGTGCTCGAAGGCAATGCGGTCGATGAGGTCGATCCGATCGAGGAAACCCTGCCCGCCACACTGAGGACAGGGATTGGCCTGCCCCCAGATCCGCCTCACTTCGTGGCCCTTCGACTCCATACCGTGAGGGTACCGACGTTTCTGGTGCACTGACGGTCGATAGTGGCAACCAGTGCACTAGAAACCCGGTTAGCGAGCCCGGTATGTCGCCCTTGTGCCGACGGCGTCCTTGTTGAGGCGCTTGGAGAGGTGGAGGCCTTCGAGGACGAACTCGAGGGCGGCCGCGACTGCGGCGGGCGACTCGCCGCCGGCGAGGGCCATCACGGGCGCCTGCAAGGCCGTGAGCCCCGACAGCGTCTCCACGTACTCGGTCGACGCCACGTCGTCACCGGCGTGGACGATGGTGCCCTCCTCGAAGGCGAGCACGACGTCGCGGAACTGCTCGATGGGGCAGCGCTCCTTGAAGACGCTGAGCACGGCCGCCTTGAGCAGTCGCTCGACGACCTGCTCCTCCCGGCCGTCGTCGAGTGTCTCGATCTCGACCTTGCCCGACGTCGACGACGCCAGCGCCTCGAGGTCGCTGATGCGAGGCACCACGTCCTTCTCGCCGGCCCGCAACGCGCGGCGCGCCGCGTTGGCCACCAACGTCTCGTAGTTGGCGATGGAGAGCCGCACCGACACACCCGAGCGCTGGTTGATGTGGGGATTCACGCGTGCGAGCTGCGAAAGCGTGGCGACGATCTCGGCCATGAACGGCGGCACCTGGACGCGCAGGCCCAACAGGTCGCCGAGAGGGCGGGCCTCCTGGTCGACAACTGCCAGCTCGGTCTCGACGTCGAGCGGGTAGTGGGTGCGGATCTGGGCGCCGAAGCGGTCCTTGAGCGGGGTGATGATGCGGCCGCGGTTGGTGTAGTCCTCGGGGTTGGCGGACGCCACCAGCATCACGTCGAGGGGCAGGCGGATCTTGTAGCCCCGCACCTGCACGTCGCGCTCCTCGAGCACGTTGAGCAGGCCCACCTGGATGCGCTCGGCCAGGTCGGGCAGCTCGTTGATGGAGAAGATGCTGCGGTTGGTGCGCGGCACCAGCCCGTAGTGCAGCGTGAGCTCGTCGGAGAGGTAGCGGCCCTCGGCCACCTTGATGGGGTCGACCTCACCGATGAGATCCGCGATCGACGTGTCGGGCGTCGCCAGCTTCTCGCCGAAACGGGTGGACCGGTGCACCCATTCGATAGGCGTGTCCTCCCCTTTTTCGGCGACGAGGTCCCTCGCATGCTTCGAGACCGGCGCATAGGGGTCGTCGTTGATCTCCGAGCCGCTGACAATCGGCATCCACTCGTCGAGCAGGCCCACCAGGGAGCGGATCATGCGGGTCTTGGCCTGGCCCCGCTCGCCCAGGAAGATGATGTCGTGCCCCGCGAGCAGCGCGTTCTCCAGCTGGGGCAGCACCGTGTCCTCGTAGCCCAGCACGCCGTCGACCAGGGGCCGACCCTCGGCGATGCGGGCCGCGGCGTTGCGCCTGACCTCTTCCTTGACGGGGACGGACTCCCACCCCGACTCGCGAAGTTGCCCAAGGGTTGCCGGTCGACCACTCATGTCCGCACTCTACGCTCGCCCCGGTGCGTAGATTCCTCGGCTTCCTGATCGTCATCGAGCTGCTCGGCGCCGGTCTCTACTTCGGCGGCCCGCCCCTCGACGACTGGCTCCAAGATCAGCGCAACCCCACGGTGCAGAGCGGGGGCGTGGTCTCCGAGACGTCGCCCAGCAGCGTGGTCGAGGTCCTGCGCCCCGGACAGAGCCGGGTGACCGGCACCGTGACCAAGCTCGTGGCGCGGGACGCCGCGGGCGAGGCCATCCCCGCCCCCTTCACCATCCAGCCGGGCACCGTCGGGGTGACGCGCGCCGTCATCGGCAACGTGGTCGTGGACCGGCGGCCGAGCACCATCGCGTGGGACGGCGGGCGCCCGCTGCCCATCACCGGCAAGGGCTCCCTCGAGCTCGGCTCCGCGCAGCTCACGGCGGATCCGGGGGGGCTGAGCTGGGCCCTGGACGGCTCGCCCCGCGCTCTGGCGCCCGGCGACTACCGCGCCAACTTCACCGTCGCCGTCGGCTCCTCGGGGGTGGCCAGCGTCCGCGACAACGTGGCCTTCACGGCCGGGCCCGAGACCGCACTCGAGGTCACCAAAGGCACCGCCTTCGTGCGGCTGCCCGCCCAGGCCGTCCGCATCCGGGCGACACAGCCGACGTCGGCCACGTTGGACGGCACGTTCACGATCGCCACCGCGGAGGCGAGCCGGCCCGCCCGCCGCGTCTCCTTCGGCCCCGGGCTCTACGACATCACCCTGACACCGGTGGCCGGCGGCTACACCGTCGTGGCAATCCTGCAAGGACCGGTGGCGCCCTAACCTCGCGCCGTGGATCTCTCCGGCCGGTGGCGGGCCTGCGGTGCCGACGAGGGCCTGCGGCGGATCTATCCCGAGCCGGGGTTCGACGACAGCGCGTGGGCCGAGATCGAGGTGCCCGGCCACTGGCGCTCCTCCCCCACCTTTGCCGCGGCCGACGGTCCCCTCCTGTACCGCACCCGCTTCGAGGCCGAGCGTCCCGGCGCTGAACGCCGGTCGTGGCTCGTGCTCGACGGGCTCTTCTACCAGGGCGATGTGTGGCTGGACGGAGCCTATGTAGGCGACACCGAGGGCTACTTCTTCCCTCACTCCTTCGAGGTCACCGACGCCATGCGCGAACGCAACGAGCACGTGCTCGCGGTCGAGGTCGCTTGCAGCCGGCAGGAGGACCGCTCCGCGAAGCGAAACATCACCGGCGTCTTCCAGCACTGGGACTGCGGCGACCCGGCGTGGAACCCGGGCGGCATCTGGCGCCCCGTGCACGTGGAGGAGAGCGGACCGGTGCGCATCAGCCGGTTCCGGGTCCTGTGCCAGGACGCCACACCCGAGCAGGCGGTGCTGTCGGTCACCGCGACCCTCGACGCCGCTGAGGCCACCACCGCCACGCTGCGCACGACGGTCGGCGTCACCACCGAGCACCTCCACGACCAACCCCTGGCCGCGGGCGAGAACCAGGTGAGCTGGCAGTTCACGGTGGAGCGACCGGCGCTGTGGTGGCCCCACGCCCTCGGCGACCAGCCGCTGCACGACGTCACCCT
Organism: Actinomycetota bacterium; assembly: GCA_041166245.1. Lineage (GTDB taxonomy): Bacteria > Actinomycetota > Acidimicrobiia > Acidimicrobiales > JAFATL01 > JBEEFP01. The sequence continues at coordinate 3,805 of JBEEFQ010000148.1, forward strand.
CGCGGTCACCACGAGCGGGGCCGACCAGCCGAGCGACTCCCGCTCCCTCCGCACCGGCCTCCGCCAGGTGCGCATGAAGAAGTGGATCACGACGGTCAACGGGGAGCGGCTGTTCCTCAAGGGCTCCAACCAAGGCCCGAATCGCATGCAACTGGCCGACGCCACACCGGCCGAGTTGGAGCGCGACGTGGTGCTGGCCAAACAGGCTGGACTCGACCTGCTGCGGCTACTGGCCCACGTCAGCCGGCCCGAGCTGTACGACGCAGCCGACCGCCACGGCCTGCTGCTGTGGCAGGACTTCCCCCTGCAGTGGGCCTACGCGCGCGGCATCCGGAAGCAGGCGACCCGCCAGGCACGCGAGGCCGTCGACCTCCTCGGGCACCATCCGTCCATCGCCGTGTGGTGCGGCCACAACGACCCTCTCTCCCTCGGCACCGACCCGGCCGCGGCCATGAAGAAGCCGCTCACGAGTGCGGTCAAGTTCCTCGTGCACCAGGAGCTGCCGAGCTGGAACAAGACGATCCTGGACGCAGGCGTCAAGCGGGCGTTCGAGAAGCACGACAGCAGCCGGCCCGTCGTGCCCCACTCGGGCGTGCTCCCCCACCCCGGGTCGGGCGGCACCGACACCCATGCGTACTTCGGTTGGTACCACGGTGAGATGCGCGACTTCGCAACCATGTGCGCCGGCTTCCCGCGCCTGGCCCGGTTCGTGTCGGAGTTCGGGGCCCAGGCCGTGCCCACCGTCGCCGACTTCATGGATCCCGAGCGCTGGCCCGACCTCGACTGGGAGCACCTCGCGCAGCATCACGCCCTGCAGAAGCCGATCTTCGACAAGTGGGTGCCGCCGGCCGAGTTCGCGACCTTCTCGCAGTGGCAGGCCGCGACCCAGCGCTATCAGGCCGAGCTCATCCGCTTCCACGTCGAGACGGCGCGCCGGCTCAAGTACCGGCCGACTGGCGGCTTCTGTCAGTTCGACTTCGCCGACGGCCACCCCGGCGTGACGTGGTCAGTGCTCGACCACCAGCGCGAGGCCAAGCTCGGCTACGACGCCCTGGCCGCGGCGTGCGCCCCACTGATCGTCGTGGCCGACTGGCCCGAGCCCACCTACCGGCCGGGCGACGCCCTCGCCCTCGACGTCCATGTGGTGAGCGACCTGCGCAGCGACGTGCCGGGCATCACCGTGACCGCCCGGCTGGGCTGGCAGGACGGGGAGCACCGGTGGCGCTGGGAGGGGGAGGCGCAGGCCGACGCGTGCGTGCGGGTGGGCACCCTGCAGGCGGTGGCGCCCGACGCACCGGGGCCGCTCACCCTCGATCTGGAGCTGTCCGCCGACGGGGTCAAGGCAGCCAACTCCTACGTCAGCTCGATCGTTCAGCGCTGACAGCCATAGATTCGGCATTGTGAAGGTCCACCACCACAGTTACGACGCCGTCATCGTGGGCGCCGGGGGCGCCGGGCTCCGGGCCGCCATCGAGACGGCGGGCAAGTGCCACACCGCCGTCATCACCAAGCTCTATCCCACCCGATCGCACACGGGCGCGGCGCAGGGCGGGATGTGCGCGGCGCTGGCCAACGTCGAAGAGGACTCGTGGGAGTGGCACACCTTCGACACGGTGAAGGGCGGCGACTACCTGGTCGACCAGCCCGCGGCCGAGATCATGTGCCGGGAGGCCATCGACGCCGTCATCGAGCTCGAGCACTTCGGGATGCCGTTCAACCGCACGCCCGAGGGCAAGATCGACCAGCGCACCTTCGGCGGCCACACCCGCAACCACGGCGAGGCGTCGGTGAAGCGGGCCTGTTACGCGGCCGACCGCACCGGCCACATGATCCTGCAGACGCTGTACCAACAGTGCGTGCAGCGGGGCGTCAACTTCTTCAACGAGTACCAGGTGCTCGACATCTCCTTCGTCGACGGGAGGGTGTCGGCGGTCGTCGCCTACGAGCTGGCCACCGGCGACCTGCACGTGTTCCAGACCAAGGCGGTGCTGTTCGCCACCGGCGGGTTCGGGAAGATGTTCAAGGTCAGCTCCAACGCCCACACGCTCACGGGCGACGGGCCCGGGCTGCTCTACCGGCGGGGGCTGCCGCTGCAGGACATGGAGTTCTTCCAGTTCCACCCGACCGGCATCTACAAGCTGGGCATCCTGCTGTCGGAGGCGGCCCGGGCCGAGGGCGGCATCCTGCGCAACGCCGAGGGCGAGCGCTTCATGGAGCGCTACGCGCCGACCATCAAGGACCTCGCACCGCGCGACATGGTGAGCCGGTCGATCCTCACCGAGATCCGCGAGGGCAGGGGCATCGGGCCGCTCAAGGATTACGTGCACCTCGACCTCACCCACCTCACCCCCGAGCACATCGACGCCAAGCTTCCCGACATCACCGACTTCGTGCGGACGTACCAGGGGCTCGAGCCCAAGACCGACCTCATCCCGATCCAGCCCACCGCCCACTACGCCATGGGCGGCATCCCCACCAACGTCAACGGCGAGGTCGTCGTCGATGCCCAGAACACCGTGTTCCCCGGTCTGTACGCGGCGGGCGAGTGCGCGTGCGTGAGCGTGCACGGCGCCAACCGGCTCGGCACCAACTCCCTGCTCGACATCGTCGTGTTCGGCCGCCGCGGCGGGAAGTCGATGGCCGACTACGTGCAGCACGCGAGCTTCGTGGACGTGCCCAAGGGCGTGGAGGACCCGGTGCGGGGCCGCATCGAGCGCCTCAAGGCGTCGACCGCGGGCGAGAAGGTGGGCGCCATCCGCGAGCACCTGCAAGAGGAGATGACGGACAAGGCGTCAGTGTTCCGCACCGAGGAGACCCTCCGCGCCGTGCTCGGAACCGTCGAGGAGTGCAAGCAGCGCTTCGAACAGGTGACGATCGACGACAAGGGCGACGTCTTCAACTACGACCTCACCGAGGCGCTCGAGCTGGGCTACCTCATCGACCTGGCCGAGGCGCTGGTGATCGGCGCCCGGGCCCGAACCGAGAGCCGGGGCGGCCACTTCCGTGACGACCACCCGCTCCGTGAGGACGAGCACTGGCTCAAGCACACCCTCGCCACCCGCGAGGACAACGGCACCGTGCGGCTGGACTACAAGCCGGTCGAGATGGGCCCCTACATCCCGATGGAGCGCAAGTACTGATGCCCGA
>JBEEFQ010000149.1:0-7158 GCA_041166245.1 Actinomycetota bacterium
GTCCTCGTTCTCGAGGCAATACGTCGCGGAATCCGCGACGTATTGCCTCGAGAACGCGGGTCAGGGCATCAGGGGCGTCAGTGGGCGGTGGCGCCGCTCTCGGAGCCTTGCTGCTGGTCGCCGGGGCCGTTCTCCTGGAGGAAGGAGATCTTGCCGTCGGGCTCGAGGACGCCGACCTTGACCTTGGCCAGGTCGGCGATGCCCTGGTTGCGGGCTTCCTCCTGCAGCTCGTCGAGTGTCATGCGCTCGGCGTGGAGGAACTCGTCCAGGACCTTGCCGTCCTTGACGATGACCACAGGGAGACCCTCGAGCAGTGGCCGAGCCTTCTTGAACTTGAAGGTGAGGTACGCGAAGACGAGGGCCCAAAAGGCGATGGTGCCGACCGCCATCATGGCGCCGATCACCGACATGTCCTCCTGTGTCACACCCTGCTGCACGAGGTCGCCGAGGGTCACCAGCAGCAGGAGCTCGAAGGCTGTCATCTGTGACAGCTCGCGCTTGCCCATCCCGCGCGTGAGCAGCCACATGAAGAAGAAGATGACGGTGGTGCGGACGATGATTTCCATGACTAAGGCCAGACCCTTGTTCGATACTTCACGCTGACAACGGGCTCGCCGTCGACGAGGACGGTCGTGGTGGCCTCGGGCGGCCACAGGGTCTGTACCGACGGACCGATCCGTGCGTCCAGCCCGATGGTCAGCGTTTCGCCCTCGGGCTGCTTGAACTCCCACACGATGTCATCGCCCGAGCTCCACGACGACTCCGGGTCGGGGTCGAAACCGTTCTCGTCGACCAGGTCGAAGTAGGACGAGGTCGTGGTCACGAACACGTTGTCGTCGAACCCGCCCGCCTTCGTCACCTCCACGCTCCACGGGATCGCCAGCCCGGGGCGGGCCGATCTGGCGTAGGTGACCTTGAGGTCGTAGCCACCGCCCGACGCCTCGACCGATGTCGTCTTCACCCCGAACACGCCGGCCAGACCCAGGATCAAGAACAGGGTGAGACAGAGCACGAACACACGCCGCACCGCCCGCACCCGGCGGACCCGCTTGATGTCGACCTGCTCGGGTGCGGTCGCCGTCGATGTCGATGTCGATGCTGACATGTCCTGGCCGCATCTACCCACGACGGGTGCAACGTACGCCGCGAGCTACCGCGAAGCGCGACCGCCCCGCACCTTGGCCCGTCGGGCGTAGAGCCGCTGGTCGGCCAATGAGAGCAGCGCCTCCGGGTCCTGGCCGTCGGGGCCGAACGTGGCCGCGCCCCAGCTGAACGGAGGGGCACCGCTCTCCTGCACGCGCTCGGCAACGATCGAGGCGCGTGCCTCGGCTGTCTCCGGGAGCAGCACGACGAACTCGTCGCCGCCGATGCGGTAGGCCTCGTCACCGCTGCGCAGCACCCCCGCCAGCGCCGTCGCCAGCGCCCGCAGGTACAGGTCACCGGCCAGGTGCCCGTCGGTGTCGTTGACCTGCTTGAGCCCGTCGAGGTCGATGACCATGAGGCTGACCCGGCGGTCGTCGCGGATGGCCCGGGCCCGCTCCCGGCGCAGGTCGCGCTCGAGCGCCCGCCGGTTGAGCAGTCCCGTGAGCGGATCGACCAGGGCCTCGTGCTCGAGGCGGACGGCCATGTGGGTGGCGACGGTCTGCAGGGAGCGGTCGATGATCATGTGCATCCGGGACAGCGTCTCGGGCAGCTCCTCGGGCGGGATGGCGGGCGCCAGTCGGCGCCGCAGCACCTCACGCAGGCAGACGAGCTGCCCGATGGCAACATCGAGGGTGCCGACCGCCCCAGCGAAGTCCTCGGCCAGCACCTCCATGTCGGGGTCGGTGCCCCATCCCAGAGGCTGGGGACGTTCCATGGCCGAGCTGAGGGCCCGCACCATCTCGACGGCGAGGGGCGGGTGCGAGTCAGCCGGCGTGTTCGGGTCCCACCGGCACAGCTCGTCCCATTCGGCCGCGACGACCTCGGCCTCGCGGCGCAGCAGCTCGATCGCGGTCCGGGGGGAGATGACCCCGGTGTGTCCCGGCAGGGCCAGCGCCTGGGTGAGGCCGGGGAGGTCGCCCCTCGACACCGGATAGACACCACTCAGGCCGACGTCACGCCCGGGGTCAGTGAGCACGACGACCAGCGGGTCGACGATGTGCTCGCGCACGAACGGGAGGAGGTCACCGACCTCCCCGTCGGGCAGCTCCTGTTCGACCACCACACTGTCGACCACCGCGCCAGCGACGAGCTGGGCACGGGCTTCGGCGACCGAAGCAGCCTCGAGCACTTCGGCGCCGTCCATCTCGAGCGCGACCCGCACCAGTCGCCGCAACTCAGGATCGCCGTCCACCAGGAGAACCCTGGTGCCCGGTGTCGTCGTCACGCTCAGTGCCGCCTCCAGGTGCCAAAGCGCCAAATGGCGCCAATGGACTAGTCATCGGACGCTGAGTGCGTCGGGTTTAGAAGAACCCGTCAGTCGCAGGCGGCTTTGTCCTGGCCGTTCCCGCCAATGCAGTACACGGCGTACGAACGGCGCAAAACGGCCTGGGCCACGTTGCGCACCGGCACGCCTCCAGCCGTGACTCCTCGCTCGCTACCGCTGTGGGCGTGGCCGTGGAGGACGAGGTCGGCGCCAGCTCGGTCGACCGCCTCGGCCAGTAGATAGCTCCCCAGGAAGGGATAGATCTCCAGGCGCTCGCCCTGCAGGGTCGCCTCGACCGGTGCGTAGTGGAGCAGGGCGACCCGCACGTCGGTGTCGAGGGACGCCAGGGCCGACTCGAGCCCGGCGGCGACCTCCCGGGTGTGGGTCATGAACGCCTTCATCTCGGGCTCGCCGAACTCGCTGCCGCACGCGCCGGCGAAGCCGCCGCCGAACCCCTTGACGCCAGCGACCCCCACCCTGGTGCCGTCGATGTCGAACGTGGCGGCGTCGCCCTCGAGGACCGTCACGCCCGCCTCGTCGAGCAGCTTGACGACCATGTCGCCCGCGTCGGAGTGGTGGTCGTGGTTGCCGAGCACGGCCACGACCGGTACGGGGAGGTCCCGCAGCTCCTCGGCGAGCACGGCCGCCTCATCGGGCTGGCCCACTCGGGTGAGGTCGCCGGCCAGCAGCAGCACGTCGGCCCGATCACCGAGGTGCTCGAAGTTGGGCCGCAGCTTGCCGGCCGACTCCACGCCGAGGTGGACGTCGCCGACTGCGGCCACGCGCACGGTCACGTCAGCCGCTCCGCTCCGCCCGGCTCGGGATAGTCCATGACCGTCGTCTGGTTGTGGACGGCCTGACCCGGCGCCACGTCCGCGACCACGGCGGCCACCGCCTGCTGCTGCTCGGGGCTGGCAACCTCGCCGGTGAGGAAGACGCCGGTGGTGGTGAGGGTCGCCCGCACGCCGAGCTCGCCCACCTGGTCGGCCAAGGCCTCGTGGATGTGCTCGAGCAGGTAGTCGGGGTCGGAGGACGTCACATCACGCCCGCCTGCCGGTGAGCTGCACCTCGTCAATGGTGGCAAACAGCTGGCGCAGCACGTCGGCCGGCACCAGCAGGTCGTTGGACTGGGCGTACAGCAACAGGCTCAGCACGCGCCTGGCGCCGTGCCTCGCTCGTCGCAGCAGGTACTCCCAGTCGAGCTCGTCGGCGGCGACGATCCCGAGCGCGTCGTGCCAGTGCCGGGGCATGTGCTCGTCGTGCACGATCGCTTTGATGACGAGCAGGTCCTCGGCCGGGATGAGGCGGAACTCGCGGCCCTTGTACTCCCCCACTGTCGAGCGCTCGAGCATCTCGGTGTCGAGATAGATGTCACCCGTCGACCGGAAGATGACGTCGACGAGAATGTCGTCCTGCCACGCCTTGTAGAGCCAGTGCGGGAACCGTTCCTCGGTCGTGAAGCCCGCCCTCGCCAGCACGTCGAGCACGTGACGCGCGTCCTCCGGACGCACGAAGACGTCGATGTCACGGGTCACTCTCGGACGTCCCACCGTTGCCGACGCCACGCCTCCCATCAGCACATATGGGATGCCCGCCTCTTCGATGGCGCTGATCGTGGAATCGAAGACGTCCAGGAACCGACGCTCCTCGGCCGCGAAGCCCTCGGACGGGCCGCAGGCCACGTCGGCCTCGGCGGCCGCGGTCGATTCGAGTTCGTCAGGCACTTCGCGCGGGTACCCGGGGCATTGCCGGCGCAAACGGCGGGGTAGGACCGCCCCATGAGCGATCACGAGATGCCGACGACCGATCCCGAGGCGCCAGAGGCAGATGCCCTGGAGCAGGCCAAGACGGTCGACGAGCCCGTCGGACTGGTGAGTCCTCCGACCAGCGACCCCGAGGCGCCCGAGGCCGACGCCCTCGAGCAGGCCGAGGCGGTGCCGCTCGATCCCGAGGAGGCCTAGATGGCGGCGACACAGACGACGTGGGGCTACGCCCTCTCCAGCGAGGAACATCGCCCCTCCGACATGGTGCGGTACGCACGGTTGGCCGAGGACACCGGCTTCGGGTTCATCGGGATCTCCGATCACTTCCACCCGTGGACCGACAGCCAGGGCGAGAGCCCGTTCGTGTGGTCCGTGCTCGGGGCCATTGCCGAGACAACCGAGCGCATCGAGTTGATCACCGGCGTGACCGCACCGATCATCCGCATGCACCCTGGGATCGTCGCTCACGCCGCGGCCACGACCGCGGCGATGATGCCCGGCCGCTTCTCACTCGGCCTGGGGTCGGGCGAGGCCCTCAACGAGCACATCTTCGGCGACCGGTGGCCCCCGACCGACGTCCGCCTCGAGATGCTCGAGGAGGCCATCGCCGTCATCCGTCTCCTGTGGCAGGGCGGCAGCCAGTCGCACGAGGGCAAGCACTACCGCGTCGAGAACGCGCGCATCTACACGCTCCCCGACGAGCTGCCGCCCATCGTCGTCGCCGCTTCCGGCGACAAAGCAGCGCGACTCGCGGGCCGCTGCGGCGACGGTCTCATGAGCACCGCTCCGGACGCCGACGTCATCAAGACGTGGTCGCAGGCGAGCGGGAAGGGGCCGAAGTACGCGCAGGTCACCGTGCTCTGGCACGACGACGAGGCGACGGCCAAGAAGATGGCCTACGAGCTGTGGCCCAACGCGGCGACGACCGGGCAGCTCTCCCAGGACCTGCCCACGCCCGCGCACTTCGAGCAGGCCGCGGAGATGGTCGACGAGGACGCGGTGGCCACCAAGGTCGTGTGCGGACCCGATGTGGGCAGGCACGTCGAGATGATCGAGAGATATCGCGACGCGGGCTTCGATCACATCTACCTCCACCAGGTCGGCCCCGACCAGGAAGGCTTCTTCCGCTTCTGGGACACGGAGCTTTCTAAACGTCTGTGACACGCCTGTGACACATGACCCTGTCGTTTCCTGGTCGCGAGCGGGGGTACAACTTCTGCAAGATCGACAACCAATAGGAGGCGGACACATGGGTGTCTTCGAGGAAGCCAAGGGCAAGGTCAAGGAAGCCGCTGGCGATCTGACCAACAACCCCGATCTGCAGCGCGAGGGCCAGGCCCAGGAGCAGAAGGGCAGGGCCGAGCGCGAAGCGACCGAGGCACGCGCCGAGGCGAAGGCCCATGAGGCCAAGGCCAAGGCTCACGAGGTCGAGCAGGAAGCCGCAGAGTCGGCCAAGTAACTCCCGCTCCCTGCAGTTCAGACGAAGGGCCTCGCGGCGGCGAGGCCCTTCGTCGTTCCCGGGTTCGCGTTCGTGCGCGGCTTGCCGCGAGGTGTGATTGCGATTCGGCGAACCCCCTGCTGGGAACGACTGGCTGCATGCCCCGCCTCAAGCGCGTTGATTGCAGCGGCCCCGGCATCGCCAGGCGCCGCGCTGGCCGGGGCTTCGTGTACTTCGACGAGTGTGGCAACCGTGTCAACGAGCCCGAGGTCATCGATCGCATCAAGGCCCTCGTGCTGCCGCCGGCGTGGACCGACGTGTGGATCTGTCCCTACCCCATGGGCCACATTCAGGCAGTGGGCACCGATGCCGCGGGACGGCGTCAGTACCGCTATCACGACGAGTGGCGCCTGCAGCGGGACATGGAGAAGTTCGATCACATGCTCGAATTCGCCCGCGCTTTGCCCACGCTGCGCACGACGATCTGCGCCGACCTCACCAAGCGGGGCCTCACCCGTCGCCGGGTCCTGGCGTGCGCCACCCGGCTTCTCGACCTCGGGTTCTTCCGCATCGGCACCGAGGGCTACGCCGAGCAGAACCAGACCTACGGGCTGGCCACGATGCGCAAGCGCCACGTGCAACTGGAGACGAGCGACATGGTGACCTTCGACTACAAGGCCAAGAGCGGCAAGCGTCGCGTGCAGTCCATTGTCGATCCCGACGTGGCCAAGGTCATCCGCTCCCTCAAGAGCCGCTCCAACGGCGGCCACGAGCTGCTGGCCTACAAGGTGGGCAATCGCTGGTGCGACGTGAAGTCAACAGACATCAACACCTACGTGAAGGACGCGACGGGCGGCGACTTCAGCGCCAAGGACTTCCGCACGTGGAACGCGACCGTGCTGGCCGCGGTCGCGCTCGCGGTGTCGAGTGAGGCGGCCCGGTCCAAGACGGCACGCAAGCGGGCCGAGACCCGCGCCATCGCCGAGGTGGCCCACTACCTGGGCAACACGCCTGCGGTGTGCCGGGCGAGCTACGTCGACCCGCGGGTCATCGACCGCTACCGGGCCGGCGTCACCGTCGGCGACGCGCTGCACCGGCTGGGCGACGACGCCCGCTTCGGCCAGCTCTCCACCCAGGGTGGGATCGAGGAAGCGGTGCTCGACCTGCTGGACGACGCGCCCATCGCCCGCCTCGCCGCCTGAACGGCTACTCGCGCCATCCCTGCGACACGATCCGGAAGGCGCTGTACGACGCGACCACCGCCGCCCCGCGGGCACCGGCGGGCCACTGCGCGGACAACGTTGCGAGGACGACCATGAGGACGGCGACACCCCACGCCGCCTCGAGCAGCTGGGTCGGGATCCTGCGCTTGATGGTCCCGTGGACGTCGGGCGACGGGAGGCCGAGCCATCCAGCGGTCGGACGGCCCACGCAGCACCCGTTCATGAAGCAGCCGACGCGCGTCAGGACGAGCCCGACGAGCATGGTGACAGCCGCCGCGTCCCAGAAGGCACCGAAGGGCAGACCGGCGACAGCCAGCACGGGCCCCG
>JBEEFQ010000150.1:0-11825 GCA_041166245.1 Actinomycetota bacterium
GGTCCGGACTTCTCTGCAACAACTCCGACTTCAAGACGCTCCTCAACGACATCTGGGAGAAGGGGAAGGCGGTGCCGGTGTTCGCGGCAGGCAACTGTGGCAGCGGGCTCCTTGGCGGCGGCAGTGACTTTCGTGATGCCAACGCACTGATCGTGGGCGCCACCGGTCCGAATGACAGCGTTGCCAACTACTCCAGCAGCCTCAGCGGTTCCAAGTGGGGTGTCGTGGCGCCAGGCGGCGGTGACGGGGACTGCGGTCCCGCGAACTGCATCCTCTCCACGTGGCCCCAGAGCAAGATCAAGCCCGGCCAGGCGCCGTATGCGTGGCTGCACGGTACGTCCATGGCCGCACCCCACGTGGCGGGCGCCATGGCTGCCATCCTCGCCCGGCAGCCCGACCGGTCAGCCGCCGTGAGTACCCTGCTCGCAAATCTGGACAAGATCGCTTGCGGCGACGGCTGTCAGGGCCGCTTGAACCTGGCCAAGGCCCTCGGCGTGGCAAATACCGCTCCTGCCGCGTGTAAGGCGTCGACCCCCAATCCAACGGTAGGCCCATCGGGGACCACGGCCACCACCCGTCGTCGGGCGTCATCGGCTCCTCGCACCACGGCCGCACCCGCGCCGACAGGTCCCGACCTCAGCGAGACGGAGCTGCCGACGACCACCGAGGTCACCGAGGACACGGCGGTGGTGGCGGACGACGAGTTCGAGACCGCGCAAGTACCGTCGACGCCCGAGCGACCGTCGGACGACGACGTCAACGGTCCCCTTGCCGTGCTCGGGGTGCTCGGGGTGCTGGGTGTGGGTGGTACTGCTGCGCCGCTCGTGTGGCGGCGCTTCATGCACCCCGGGTAGCTACAGGCGGCGCAGGACGGTGACGACCTTGCCGTAGACAGAGACGTCGGCGGGGTCGAACTCCATGGGGGAGAGCCGTTCGTTGTGGGGCACGAGCACGACCTTGCCGGCCTTGCGTGTGTAGGTCTTCACCGTGGCCTCGTCGCCGGGGATGCCGGCCACGACGATGTCGCCCTTGGACGCCTCGTTCTGCTGGCGCGCCACGACGAAGTCGCCGTCGAGGATGCCGGCGTCGATCATCGAGTCGCCGCGGATGCGCAGCATGAAGAGGTTGCCGTCGCCGGTGAAGTCGGCAGGGAGGGGGAGGAGCTCTTCCACGTTCTCCTGGGCCAGCACGTCGGTGCCGGCGGCGACGTCGCCGATCAGCGGGACGTGGCGGGTGGGCCGCTTCTCGATCATGGCACCCGACGACGTGTCGTAGCGGACCTCGATGGCGCGGGGCTTGGTTGGGTCACGCACGAGATAGCCCTGCTTCTGCAGCGTGGCCAGGTGGGCGTGGACGCTGGAGGAAGAGGTGAGCCCCACGGCTTCGCCGATCTCCCGGACCGACGGCGGGTACCCGCGGTCGCTGAGCGAGGACTCGATGAACTCGAGGATCTCCCGCCGCTTGCCGGTCAGCGTGGTGTCGGTCATGAGCTGCTCCTCCAATGAAGGGGCCTGGAAGGGACGAACGTGTGTTCCCGAATCGGCACGGTACCAGCCCCGACCACGGGTTACAAACACCTGTTCGATATTTTCCTTGACACGAACAGCTGTTCGTGGTCGGATGGGTCCTGCGAACACCCGTTCGGGCACGGGAATACAAATCACATGATTGGGATTCCTTGAGGGAGGGAACCCACTCAGAGGAGGTTCACCGATGGCCGCCATCGCTTACGCCGAGCTCGACCGACGTCCCAGCGCCCGGCCCCACCTCGTCCTGGTGCCGCCCCACCAGCCTCAGGCGTTTCAGGGACGGAGCCTGCGGGCGCCCAGCCGCCGGGTGGCTCTGCGTCGCCGCCGCCTCATCGCCCTGGCCGCCCTCGTCGTGCTCGTGCTCGCCCTCCAGCTCGCGGTGCACACGGCCTCGGCCTGGCTCGGGGACGGATCCCTCGCCGTCCCCGAGCCCGCGTCGGGCGCAGCTGCGGCCGGTTCCGTCTACGTGGTCCAGCCGGGCGACACGCTCTGGACGCTGGCACGACGGGCCCAGCCCACGGGCGACCTGCGCCCCCTCGTCGGTCGCCTGGCCGACGCTCGCGACGGTCGGCCCCTGCAGGCCGGTCAGCGCCTCGTGCTCCCGTAGCCCGCTCGTGTGGGGCAGACCGATATCGTCGGAGACGATGCGGTGCCCGGTCTGCGCCAGCGTGGACGACAAGGTCGTGGACTCCCGGATGGCAGATGACGGCGCCGCGATCCGCCGGCGGCGGGAGTGCCTCGGGTGCGGACGGAGGTTCACCACCTTCGAGCGCATCGAGGAGGTGCCGTTCGCGGTGCTGAAGCGCTCGGGCGAGCGCGAGCCGTTCGACCGGGTCAAGGTCGTGGCCGGCATGCGGGCCGCCACCAAGAACCGTCCCGTCTCCACCGAGCAGCTCGAGGCCATGGCCGCCGAGGTGGAGGAAGCCCTGCGCATGGAGGGCCCCGAAGTGTCGACCCAGGTCATCGGGATGGCCGTGCTCGACCATCTGCGGGTGGTGGACGAGGTCGCCTACCTCCGCTACGCCAGCGTCTACAAGGGCTTCGAGGACGCCGACGACTTCCAGCGCGAGGTCGGCCTCCTCACCAAGTCCACCGAGCCCAAGCGCAAGTAGCCCTCAGCCGGGGGCCACGACCTCGGCCGTCACCGGCGACACTCCGACGCCGAGCGCAACCGCGGCCGCGTGGCTGAGGTCGAGGACGCGGTTCGGCACGTACGGGCCGCGGTCGTTGACCAGCAGCAGCAGGCGCTTCCCGTTGCGGCTGACCACGAGCAAGGTGCCGAGCGGCAGATCGCGGCTGGCGGTGGTCCAGCCCTCCATGTCGTAGATGGCGCCGCTGGCCGTCGCGCGGCCGTTGAAGCCGGGGCCGTACCACGACGCCAAGCCGCTGAAGGACTGCCCGGTGGCGCGCAGCCCGGCGGGCAGGCTGCCGTCGGCGGGGAGCGGGCCGAACGGGTAGCGGGCCATGAGCTCGATCTGCCGTGCCGTCGCGTGCTTGTGGCGCGGGAGCAGCTCACCCTTGGCCCGGGAAGCGGCGCGCGTCGCGGCCTCCTTGGCCTGGGCGGCGCGACGCGCCGCGTCGGCAGCGCGCTGCTCGGCGTCGCGTCGGGCGTCGTCGGCGGCGATGCGCGCGTCGAGCTGGGCCCGCGCCTCGACCAGCTCGGCCGCGTTGCCGCGGAGGCGGCCCCGCGCGTCCTCCACCGCGGTGCGGGCGATGTCGGCGTCGTCTCGCGCGATGACGGCATCGCGGAGGACGGCGCGTTCCTTGCGCACGGCGACCTCGAGGTACGGCGACGGTGCCGGCTGGGCCGCCTCTGTCGCCAAGGTTCCGTACAGGTAGGCGGCGATGGCGCGGTCGCGCAGCCGGCGGCGGGCGTCCGCCAGCGCCTGCTGACGGTCGCGCTGGCGGAACTGGGCCTGGACGACGGCGGCCTGGGTGTCTTCCAGCTCGTCTGTGAGCACGGCGATGCGTAGCAGCAGCGCGGCTCGGTCGGTGCGAGCGTCGTCGGCCGAGGCCGGCTCGGGAACCGTCGCTGCCGCCACACAGAGGGCGAGAACGGCAAGGGCGCGCCGCATCGCTAAGTTTGTCGGCATCGTCGGTGGCGGCCTGGAGGAAGCCCATGCGAGTCGGAATCCTCACCGGTGGGGGCGACTGCCCCGGCCTCAACGCCGTGATCCGCGCCGTGGTGCGCAAGGGAGAGCGTCATTACGGCGACCAGCTCCTCGGCTTCCGCGATGGGTGGAAGGGCGTCATCGAGGGTTTGACGATGCCGCTCGACGTCGAGCGGTGCCGCGGGATCCTACCGAAGGGCGGCACCATCCTCGGGTCTTCGCGCACCAACCCCTACAAGGTCGACGGAGGCGCGGAGCGCGTCAAGGAGACGCTCGAGACCTTCGGTGTGGATGCCCTCGTCGCCATCGGTGGCGAGGACACCTTGGGCGTAGCCAACAAGTTGTCGAAGGATGGGGTGCAGGTCGTCGGCGTTCCGAAGACCATCGACAACGACCTGTCGGCCACCGAGGTCACATTCGGGTTCCACACCGCGGTGCAGGTCGCCACCGACGCCATCGACCGGCTGCACACGACCGCTGAGTCCCACGACCGCGTGCTCGTCTGCGAGGTCATGGGCCGCCACGCCGGCTGGATCGCCACCTACGCGGCGATCGCCGGGGGCGCGGCCGAGGTGCTCGTGCCCGAGGAGGAGTTCGACATCGACGAGGTGTGCGGCTTCCTCAAGCGCCGCCACGAGAGCGGTCGCTACGCGTCGATCGTGGTCGTGGCCGAAGGCGCCAAGCCCAAGGAGGGCACTTTGGCGCTGCAATCAGGCGAGGTCGACGCCTTCGGGCACGTCCGCCTGGGCGGCATCGGCCAGCTCATCGCCGAGGAGATCGAGAAGCGCACCGGGTTCGAGACGCGCGTCACCGTGCTGGGCCACATCCAGCGGGGCGGCACGCCCACCGCCTTCGACCGGGTCCTGGCCACTCGCTTCGGCGTGGCCGCCATCGACGCGGTCCACGACGACGGCTTCGGTCAGATGGTCGCGCTGCAGTCGGGCAGCATCGTGCGTGTCCCGCTCGAGGCGGCAGTGGGTGAGCTCAAGACGGTCGACCCCGAGCTCGTCGATGTCGCCGAGGTGTTCTTCGGGTGAGCTGACCTGACGTTGCAACGGATCACCTCCACGGAGGCGGAGGACAGGCAACGACGGGTCGCCGGTGGCCTCGCGGCGCATGGCGTGGAACGAGGCGACCGGGTGCTGTTCGTCGTGCCGTCGTCGGTCGACCTGCTCTGCGCGGTCCTGGGTGCGCTGCGGACGGGCGTCATCCCGGTGGTGCTCAACCCGGCGCTGCTGCCCGAGGAGCGGGACGCGCTCGTGGCCGACGCCGACCCTGCGCTCGTGGTGGACTCCGAGTCAGGGCTGGCGGGCATGCTCGAGGGTCCGCCCGTGGAGCTGGCGCCGGTTCCGCTAGGACGACCGATGCACTACACGTCGGGCACGTCGGGCCGGCCCAAGGGCGTGTGGAGCGGGGTTCTCGACGAGAAGGCCGCGACGGCGCTGTTCGACGACGAGCGAGGCGTGTGGGAATTCGCAGCCGACGACGTGCACCTGGTGTGCTCGCCGCTGTTCCACTCGGCCGCCATCCGTTTCGCGGCAGGGACCCTCCTTTGCGGAGGCGACGTGGTGCTGCTCCCGAAGTTCGACGCGGCCGAGGCTTCCTCGGTCATCGCGACGGAGTGGCCGACCACGGCCTTCATGGCGCCAGCGCATCTGCAGCGCCTGTTCGGGCGCCCGCATCTTCCCGACCTCTCGTCGTTCCGCCTGCTCGCACACGCGGGTGCGCCGTGCCCCGCGCCGTTGAAGCGTGCCGCGGTCGCCGCGTTTCCCGAGGGTTCGGTGTGGGAGTTCTACGGGTCCACCGAGGGGCAGTTCACCGTCTGTCCGCCGGCGCTGTGGGAGGAGAAGCCGGGCACGGTCGGCCAGGCCCGTCCTGGACGCCACCTGTCCGTCGACGACGAGGGCGTCATCTGGTGCGAGGTCCCTGACTTCGCCCGGTTCGAGTACTGGCGCGATCCCGAGAAGACGGCAGCCGCGTGGCGGAGCGACGCCTTCACGGTGGGGGACATCGGCCGCCTCGACGAGGACGGGTGCCTGTTCCTCGACGGTCGACGCGACGACCTCATCATCAGCGGTGGCGTCAACGTGTACCCGGCCGAGGTGGAGGGCGTGCTCGCGAGCGTGCGGGGCGTCGGAGAGGTGGCCGTCTTCGGCGCTCCCGACGAGCGCTGGGGCCAGCGGGTGTGCGTCGCGGTCGTGCCCGACGGGCCGGTCGATGCCGACTCCGTCATCGACCACGCTCGCCGGCATCTCACCGCCTACAAGTGCCCCAAGGAGGTGTACGTGGTCGAGGCCCTGCCCCGCACGGCGACCGGAAAGGTGCGCCGTTCTGCGATCGCGGATCAGCTGGGCCTCGGTGGGGAAGGATGACTGACATGGCTGATAACGACCGTGCCGTCCTGACCACCGGCGCCAACTCTGGGATCGGGCTGGCGACCGTCCTCGAGGTGGCCCGCCGGGGCTTCCGCTCCATCGGATCAGTCCGGTCCGAGTCGAAAGCCGAGGTGGTGGCCAAGGCCGCCGCCGACGCCGGGGTTGAGGTCGAGACCGTGCTGCTCGACGTCACCGACGCCGACCAGTGCCGGTCGGTGATGAAGGGCCTCGATCTCTATGGGCTCGTGAACAACGCCGGGTACGGGCTCACCGGGGCTGTCGAGGACGTCGACGACGACGAGGCCCACCACCTGATGGAGACGATGGTGTTCGCACCGATGCGCCTGGCCCGGGCCGCCCTGCCGGGGATGCGCTCGCGAGAGGCGGGCCGCATCGTCAATGTGTCGTCCATCGCCGGTCGCACCACGGCGCCCTTCGCCGGCTGGTACGGCGCGGCCAAGCATGCGCTCGAGGCGCTGTCCGACTCGCTGCGTATGGAGGTCGGCGGCGCGGGGATCAAGGTCGTGCTGGTGGAGCCGGGCGGGTTCAAGACCGGTATCTGGGAGGAGTTCGAGGGCGATATCGCTCGTCGCGAGAAGGACGGCAGCCGCTTCGGTTCGGCCTACCGGCGCTCGCTTCGAGGCCAGCAGCTCATCGAGCCCATCATGGGTGACCCGGCCCAGTGCGCCAAGGTGATCGCTGGGGCCCTGACGTCCCGGGCGCCGCGCTCCCGCTACCTCGTCGGCCTCGACGCCCAGGTGCTCAACCTGGCCGACACCTTCACGCCCACACCGGTGAAGGACCGCGTGGTTCGGCTGTTCCTGGGGATCTGAATCCGCCGTTCTGGCTGAGTCGACTGGAGGTCGTTCGATGGACGAGATCAAGGGCATCGCACGGGTCAAGATCCACCCCGGCAAGCTCGACGAGTGGAAGCGCCTGACCGAGCAAGCCATGAAGATCGTGCGAACCCGAGACCCAGGCACCCTGCAGTACGAGGTGTTCTTCAACGACGACGAGACCGAGGCGATCGTCTTCGAGCGATACCAAGACGCCGACGCCGCGTTGGAGCATTTCGCCAACATCAGCCACCTCATGGAACCGCTCATGGCCACCGCCACCGTCACCGGCGAGGTCCTCGGCACCCCGAACGAGACGATGCGAGCGCAGCTGGGAGACGGCGAACCGAAACTGTTCACCCCGTGGATGGCCGCACACGACTAGATGACAGCAAGGCATCGATCTCGGCGTCCGTCGCGAACGCGAGTGCTCCTCCGGAGAACCGGTCGTCGCTCGTCACGTCCTTGATGGCGAACGGCGGAGCCGGCAAGAACGTGTCGTCACCAGCAAGCTCCACCTCGCCGAGAACCAGGCCGTTGAGTCGGTCGTGCAGTTCATCGATGGCGAGCGTCCGTCCATCCAAGGGGGCCAGCCAACGCGTCTTGCGAAGTTCGGCGGCGGGCAGGCCGTGAAGGATCGTGTACTCCGCGCCGGACAGGTAGATGTTGGTGAGCTTTACGACCTCGGGATCGGCGGGATCGACGCGGACCTTCTGCCCGAGCTTGAACACAACCCCATCGGTGGACTCCACACGCCGCAACCGGAGGCGAGTTCCCATGACGTAGCGGTCGATGATCGACTGCCTTCGCTCCGCTGCGGCTGGCACGGCCTCGATGAGCCAGCGCTGCTCGCGCTCGACGTGGGCGTATCGACCCTCACCAGGGCGCCGATCGGTCACGAACACATGATCGCGTGTTGGTGCAGCTGAAACTCAGGCGGCGAGTTCCACTCTCGCGCGTGCCGGAGCGACTGCAGGCCTGAGACTCTCGAGCGAGAACGGCTCACCGAGACCGGTCATCACGATGGCGGTGCGCCACAGGATCTGGAGATCCAGGACCACGGAGCAGTTGCGGACGTAGTAGCGGTCGTACTCGGGCGATTCCCAGATCAGACCGCTGTTGGCCTCGCTGATTTGCCAGAGGCCGGTGCACCCGGGGCGAATCTGCACTCGCTCGCTGGCGAAACCCGGGTCCGCTTGGGCATGCATGGTCGGCATCTCCGGGCGGGGGCCTACAAGACTCAGGTACCCGAGGGGAACCAGGAGGAGCTGGGGAAGCTCGTCGAGGTGCATTTGACGCAGCCGCAGCGTGAAGGCGGGAATACGGACATCTTCGAGCTCGTACTTGGTGGCGAAGCGGGGCGCAGAGCGAGGAAGCGTCCGCAACTTCAGGATCGGGATGAGCCTGCCGCCGCGGCCGACACGGCGCTGTACGAAGAACGGATTGGTGCGCAGCGTCAGGGCGACGCCGATCGCCAGCACGAGGATCGCCGGCAGCGCCAACACGCTGAGGATCGCTCCCAGTGTGAGGTCCATGCTCCGTTTTGCCATTCCCGTTTCCCCCGGTTCGCCTGTGTTGGCGTGTCTGGTTCGTCGTCCAGCCGGACTGCTCCTGCCGGGTCGGACAATTCGGGCGGCGACGGGACTGATCGCATCCGCTGCCCCACCTTGGGCGGTGGCAATATTCGCCACGTGACCATTGACTGGAGCGATCTCGAGGCCCTCAAGTTGGAGCATCCCGCGCTGGTGATCGAGCTGATGACAGCGGGCGACGGCGCAGGGTTCCAACGCGCGCTCGAGGCGGGCTTCGACGTGAACGCGGTGTCCGACGTTGGAGGGTCACCACGAACCCCCGCACACCACGCTGCGGCCGCTGGGGACGTCACCGCGCTGCGTCTCCTCGTCGAGCATGGAGCCGACCTCACCGCGGTCGATCCCCAGTACAACGCGACGCCTCTGGGATGGGCCGAGTTCTTCGAACAGCCGGACGCCGCCGCGTATCTCCACGAAGTCACTCAGGGCTCGTAGGCGACTGATGGACTGGGATGAGTGGGCGCGGCGAGCCGAGCGGGCGTTGGCGTTCGAGGAGGACGGGAGTTGGCGCGACCTGTTCGCAGCCGATGCGACGTTCGGCGATCCGGCCACGCCTGACACCACCGACCTGCGGTCAGTGCAGCGGGGGACGGCTCGCATCTTCCCGGACTGGCGTCAGGAGATCACCACGATTCGCGGTGGCGAGGGCTGGGCCGTCTTCGAGTGGATCGGACGGGCGACCTACGCGGGCATGTCGCCCGACGACGTGGCCTCCGGCACCGAGGTGGAGATGCACGGTGCGACGATCATCGAGGTCGACGGCGACGGGTTGGTCACCACGTGGCGCGACTACCTCGATCGCAAGGAGCCCGAGGATCAGCTCCGAGCCGCGGCTCAGGCGAAGGCGCCGCTCGGGAGGTAGGGACTGAAGGGGCCGGGCATGGCCCGCACCATGACCGGTCCGACGGGATGGAGCTCGAGACCGGCCGCCAAGGACACGCGCACCGCCCATTGCTGGGCGGCGGTCATCCACTTGACCTCGACAGTGGCGTCGGGCGGCGCGTCGACCAGCGCCGACGTGAGCAGCTGGACCGCGGCCTCGGCGTCAAGGGCGGCCACAATCTCGGGCTGACCGGCGTCGCGCACGATGGCGTAGCCGCGCCCCGGCATGACGAGCATGCGCCGTCCGTCCGCGAGGAGGTGCTCCAGGTCGGTCGTGCGTACCGCGCCCCGCACGCTGCGGTCGACGTGCTCGGCCAGGTCCAGGTCGGCGCCTTCAACGACATCAGGCGCAGTCCCCAAGCCCGAGCGGTGCACCGTGCCCCAGCCGGTGACTGCCGGGTGAAGGGTGAAGCCGGCCAGCGTGTAGCGACGCATGGCGCGGGGATCGCGAGACGACACGATGAGACCGGGCCCGTCCGCCGGCGCGCAGGTGAGCGACGCGTCGAGCAGCCGTGTCGCGAGGCCTTGGCCCTGGGCGTCGGGATGCACGCCGAACAGCGACAGCACCCAGAGCCGGTCCCGCACGAAGGCCTGGGCCAGGCCGACCACGCGACCGTCACTGTCGACGCCCACCCAGCCTCCGTCAGGGTCGGTGGCGAGGAGATGGCGCATCCGCCGATGCCCGCTGGCGCGCGAGGCGGGGGTGCGGGGAACCGTCGGCAGCCCGTATTCGGTGCGCATGGCCGTGAAGGCGACGGCGAAGAGGTCCTCGGCCGCCTCGACGTCGTCGTCGGCGAGAGGCCGGACCTCCAGTTTCACGGCGGACCGGCCGCGGCTTCGGCCTCCGCCAGTCGGGAACGGAACGCGTCGGCCAGGGGCCGGGCAGCGGCCACGACGATGTCGGTCGAGGGCGGGCGACCGTCGAGGTCGGTGACCTCGGCGCCCGCCTCCGACGCGATCACCGTGCCGGCGGCGTAGTCCCAGGGCTGCAGGCCCCGCTCGTAAAACGCGTCCACCCGCCCTGCCGCCACCCAGCACAGGTCGAGCGAGGCCGCGCCTGCCCTGCGGATGTCCCGGATGTCGCCGAGCAGGTGGGCCAGCACCGTGGCCTGGCGTGTGCGACAGGCCGGCACGTAGGAGAAGCCAGTGGCGACCAACGCGGACGCGAGGACCGGTGGCGCCTCCACCTGCAGGCGGCGGCCGTTGCACCACGCGCCGCCGTGCCGGCTGGCGTGGAACGTCTCGTCGTGGGACGGGTCCCGCACGACGCCGACCGCCAGCACCCCATCGACCTCGGCCGCGATCGAGACGGTGAAGGCAGGGAACTCGTAGAGGTAATTGGTGGTCCCGTCGAGCGGGTCGATGAGCCAGCGCACGCCGCTGGTGCCGGGCGACGACGACCCCTCCTCGCCGAGCACACCGTCGTCGGGACGCTCGGCGCGGAGCCGATCGACGATGTACGCCTCGACGGCGCGATCCACTTCGGTGACCATGTCGGTGGACGAGGACTTGTGCTCGACCAGCGTACGCACCTCGTGCAGCCCCGCCTCGAGCAGCCGGCTCGCGCCCTCGGCGGCATCGACGGCGAAGCGCAACAGCGAATCGAGATCGGACACGGCCAGTAGCGTAAGCGGGGTGACAAACGCTCTCGTCGACCTGCGTTCGGACACCGTCACCCGGCCGACCGACGAGATGCGCCGGGCCATGGCCGCGGCCGAGGTCGGCGACGACGTCTACGGCGAGGACCCCACCGTCAACGCGCTGCAGCATGCCTTCGCTGAGCGGGTGGGCATGGACGCCGCCCTGTTCGTGCCGTCGGGGACGATGGGCAACCAGCTGGCGCTGCGACTGCTCGCCGCGCCCGGGACGTCGGTGATCGCCGGTGCACGCCAGCACGTCGTCATCTACGAGAACGGCGCCGGCGGACGGAACGCGGGGGTCCAGTTCCACACCGTCGACGACACCGACGGCACCATCGACCCCGCGGTGGTGCGCTGGGTACGAGAGGCGGCCGAGCACCACTACCCGCAACCGGGCCTGGTCTGCATCGAGAACACCCACATGCCCGCCGACGGCAGGCCGTGGCCGCTCGACGCCCTCGACGCGGTGGTCGACGCGGCCGGCGACCTGCCCGTGCACATGGACGGGGCCCGGCTGTTCAACGCCGAGGTGGCCACGGGCATCGCCGCGGCCGACTACTGCGCGCCAGTGACCACCGTGATGTGCTGTCTGTCCAAGGGCCTCTGCGCGCCGGTGGGGTCAGTGCTCGCGGGACCGGCTGACGTCATCGCTGCAGCCAGGGACGAGCGGCAGTGCCTCGGCGGCGGCATGCGCCAAGCGGGGGTCATCGCGGCGGCGGGCATCGTCGCTCTCGGCTCCATGGTCGAGCGGCTGGCCGAGGATCACGCACGGGCCCGCCAGCTGGCGGAGGCGGTGGCCGAGCGGTGGCCCGAGAGCGGATGCGAGCCGGCCCTGAGCGTCACGAACATGGTGATCTTCG
>JBEEFQ010000151.1:0-15683 GCA_041166245.1 Actinomycetota bacterium
CCCGGGTTGGCGAAGACGCTGGCGGCCGAGAGCGTCGCCCGCGTCATGGGTGGCCAGTTCAACCGCATCCAGTTCACGCCCGACCTCGTGCCCGCCGATCTGGTCGGCACGCGCGTCTACAAGCCGAGCCAGGAGGCGTTCGACGTCGAGCTCGGCCCCGTGTTCGCCAACGTCGTGCTGGCGGACGAGATCAACCGGGCACCGGCCAAGGTGCAGTCAGCCCTGCTCGAGGTGATGGCTGAGCGCCACGTCTCGATCGGCGGAACCACCTACGCCGTGCCCGATCCCTTCCTGGTGCTGGCCACCCAGAACCCCATCGAGAGCGAGGGCGTCTACCCGCTGCCCGAGGCCCAGCGCGACCGATTCCTCATGAAGGTGCTCGTGGACTACCCGTCGGCGCGCGAGGAGACGGAGATCGTGCGGCGCATGAGTGTCGACCGGCCCACGGCCACGTCGGTGCTGACGCCCCGGCGCCTCATCGACCTCCAGCGCGCCGCCGACGCGGTGTTCGTGCACGACGCGGTCGTGGACTACGCGGTGCGGCTGGTGCTGGCGACCCGCGCGCCGGTCGACAACGCGCTCGATGACGTGGCGCCCCACATCGCTCACGGCGCGTCGCCCCGCGCCACCCTCGGCCTCGTCGCCGCGGGACGGGCCCTGGCCCTGCTGCGCGGTCGGGAGTACGTGCTGCCCCAGGACGTCTACGACGTCTCACGCGACGTGCTGCGCCACCGAGTCCTGCTCTCCTACGAGGCGCTGGCCGACGGCGTCTCCTCCGACGACGTCGTCGAGCGCGTCGTGCGCACCATCGTCGCTCCCCGCGTCAGTCCCGGCCAGGACGGCCCCGTCTTCGAAGCCGCCGCAGCCCCCACCCCTGCGGCGGCCGCCGAAGCGTCGTGACCTCGCCATCGCCGATGGTCGCGACCGGGGCCGTCGGCCGGGGCGGGCGCCTGGCCCAGCTCGAGCTGCTCGTGACGCGCAAGCTCGACGGGCTGTTGCAGGGCGACCACCAGGGCCTGGTGCCCGGTGGCGGCAGCGAGCCGGCCGACGGCCGCCCCTATGAGCCGGGCGACGACGTGCGGCGCATGGACTGGAACCTCACCGCCCGTTCGGGTGCGCCCCACGTGCGCACGACGGTGGCCGACCGCGAGCTCGAGTGCTGGCTGGTGGTCGACACCTCGGCATCGCTCGACTTCGGCACGGCCACGTGCGAGAAGCGCGACCTGGCCCTCGCGGCCGCGGCCGCATTCGGGCTCCTCACCGCGCGCGACGGCAACCGGGTGGGCGCATTGCTGTTCGGGCCCTCGGGGCCATCGGTCAGCCCGCCACGGGGCGGGCGCTCCGCCGTGCTGGCACTGCTGCGGCGTCTCGAGCGCGCGCCCCGGGCGGGTGAGGGCACGGTCGAGCTGGCCGACGCGCTGCGACGGGTGCGACTGATAGCGCGCCGCCGCGGCCTGGTGGTCATCATCACCGACCTGCTCGACACCGGACCGTGGGAGCGCGAGCTGCGCGGCCTCGGCGCCCGCCACGACGTCGTCGTCGCCCAGGTGTGCGATCCCCGCGAGGCCGAGCTCCCGCCCGTCGGCCTCCTGACCCTGGTCGACCCCGAGACGGGACGACGGCTCGAGGTGCAGACCGACAACCCCAGACTGCGGGAACGGTTCGAGCGGGCCGCGGCCGAGCGTCAGGCCGCGGTCCGCCGAGCGGTTCGGGTCGCGGGCGCGTCCCACCTGGAGCTCTCGACCGATCGCGACTGGATGCTCGACGTGGTGCGATTCGTCGCCCAACGCAGGAGGCGGCGGTGACGTTCCTCTCGCCCGGCCTCCTCTGGCTGGCGCTGCTCGTGGCCGGCCTGGCCGGCGCCTATGTCGTGCTGGCGCGCCGCCGGCGCCACTACGCGGTGCGGTTCACCAACCTCGACCTGCTGGCGTCGGTCGCGCCGAGGCGGCCCGGCTGGCGGCGCCACGGCCCGGCCGCGGCCATGGCGCTGGCCCTGCTCGCGCTGGTGGTGGGGCTGGCCCGGCCCGCCCGCGACGAGCGGGTGCCGAAGGAGGCGGCCACGGTGATGCTCGTGGTCGACGTGTCGGCCTCCATGGAGGCGACCGACGTGGAGCCGACCCGCCTGGCGGCCGCCCAGGCGGCCGCGTCGCGGTTCGTTCGCGGTCTGCCCGAGCGGCTGCGGGTCGGCCTGGTGGCCTACGACCGCACGCCGCGCGTGCTGGCGACGCCGACCGCGGACCACGGCACGGTGACGGCCGCGCTCGAGCAGCTGGAGACGGGGCCGGGCACCGCGTCGGGCGAGGCGGTCGTCGCCGCTCTCGACGCCATCGACGCGGCCCAGGGTGCGGGTCAGACCGACGGCAGCCAGACGGCGGCCATCGTGCTGCTGTCCGACGGGGTGACGACCGTGGGCAGGTCGGTCGAGGACGCGGCCACCACCGCGACCGAGCAGCAGGTGCCGGTGACGACCATCGCCTTCGGCACCGACGCGGGCACCGTCGACGTGCAAGGTCGATCCATACCGGTGCCCGCCGACGACGTGTCGATGCAGGCACTGGCCGAGGCGACGGGCGGCAAGTCGTTCACCGCCGAGTCGGCGGGCCAGCTCGACGAGGTCTACGCCGACATCGGCACCCGCGTCGGCTACACCGTCGAGAAGCACGAGGTGGGCATGACGTTCGTCGCCATCGGCCTCGCGCTCCTGCTGGCGTCCATGGCCGCCGCCCTGGTCTGGTCGGGCCGCCTGCTCTAACCGCCAGGGGGAGCGGCCCGCCGCACGATGTCGGCCGCGATGTCCCGCACCTTGCGGTTCTCGCGTTGCGAGGCGCGCACGAGGACCTCGAATGCGTCGTCGGCGCTGACGTGGCTCTGGGCCATCAGGATGCCCTTGGCCTGCTCGATGACGGCGCGCGACGTCAGCGCCGCTTGCAATTGCTCGCTCAGCTCCTTCAGCCCCCAGTACGCCTGGGCATTCGCAATCACGATGGCCGCCTGCTGGGCCAGGTTCTCGGTCGACGCGATGGCGTCGGTATCGAAGGCGTCGGGCACCTCGCTGTAGAGGTTGAGCGCGCCGAGGACCTCCGTGCGGTTGCCGCTCACGTCCATCGGTACCGAGAGCGTGCTGCGGATGTTCTCGGTCGCCGCGGCGCGACTGAACTCGATCCAGCGTTCATCGATGGCGGTGTCGGCGATCTGGTTGACCACGCCCCGGCGAAAGGCGTCCACGCAGGGACCACTGCCCGCGTCGTATTGGAACTGGTCGATCCGCGGCGCGCGCTCGTCGGTGTAGGCGGGCGTCTGGAGCCGGCCACCCTGCTCGACCGTGATCCCGGCCATCTCGCAGCTGGCGACCGTGCGGCAGGCGAGCTGGGTCACCCGCTGCAACACGTCGGTCAGCGGCGTGGCAGGGAGCAGCAGCGCGAACAGCGCGGGAATCTGGCCGGGGCCTGGTTCGTCGTCATCCGCCATGTACGCGGCAGCTCTCTGCGAGACGAGGCCAGTCATTGGCGCTTGACGCACGCAGCACCCGACCCCGGAAGGAGCCCAGTGTACGCCCGGTCGTTTTCCGCGTCTCTGGCAATACCGACAAAAGGTGCTCGAGTCGCTAATTCAGCGTGACGATCTGCGCCTGCTCCTGCAGCCACGGCGTGAGCTCGTCGGGGGGAGCGGGCCGGCGGCAGTAGAACCCCTGGGCGACGGGGCACAGGAGGCGGCGGAGGACGGCGAGGCTCTCCTCGTCCTCCACGCCCTCCGCGACCACGGTGAGGTTCAGGCTCCGGCCCAGGTCCACGATCGCCCGCACGATCGCCTGGTCACGCCGGTCATGGGCCAGATCGGTGATGAAGGCCCGGTCGATCTTGAGCTCGTCGATCGGCAGCCGCTTCAGGTACATGAGCGACGAGAACCCGGTGCCGAGGTCGTCGATCGAGAGCCGCACGCCGATGGCGCGCAGGGCCTCCATCGCCCGGACGGCGACGGATCCTTCGGCCATGGCGTTCTCGGTGATCTCGAGGGTGAGGCGGTCTCCCGGGATCGCGTGCACGCGCAGGGCGACGTGGATCCACGTGGTCAGGTCAGGGTCGTGCAGCAGGCGGGGCGAGAGGTTCACCGACATCCCGACGTGCAGCCCCATCGTGTCCCAGGTGGCGCACTGGGCCAGCGCCTCATCGAGGAGACGGCGGGTGAGCGGAAGGATGAGGCCGGTGTGCTCGGCGAGGGGGATGAACTCAGCGGGGGAGATCGGGCCCCTCGTCGGGTGGTTCCAACGGGCCAGCGCCTCGACGCCGACCACCAGGCCGGAGCCCACCGCGACCTTGGGCTGGTAGTGCAGCCCGATCTCGCCGTTGCCGATGGCCAGCCGCAAGTCGGCGACGAGCGCCAGGCGGCTGGCACCGTCATGGTCGTCGGACGCACGGTAGGTGGCGACGCCCGTCCCCTCCTTCTTGGCCCGGTACATCGCCACGTCGGCCCGACGCATGAGGTCGACGCCGTGATCGTCGCCGGCGCGGGCGATCGCGATGCCGATGCTGCCGCCGACGTGGAGCGCGATGCCCTCCATGGACAGCGACTTCTCCACCGCGGACAAGAGCTCGCGGGCGATGCGCCCCGCCTTCTCGTCGTCCACGATGCCGTGCAGGAGCACCGCGAACTCGTCACCCCCGAGGCGAGCCACGCAGTCCCGGGACCGGGTGGCGCGGCGCAGACGGGCAGCGATCTCGGTGAGGACGCGGTCGCCGACGTCGTGGCCGAGGCTGTCGTTGATGTCCTTGAACTCGTCGAGGTCCAGGATGAGGAGGGAAACGTCCTCCTCGGACGCGGCGTCGAGCGCCTCTTGCAGCGCGACGCGGTTGGCCGCTCCGGTCAGGGAGTCGTGCCTGGCCTGGTGGGCGAGCGCGACCTCGGCCTCCCGGCGGTCGGTGATGTCCTGGACCTGCCCGAAGAAGTAGAGGGGTTGGCCTGCGTCATTGCGAACGAGCGAAGACTTGACCGCGCACCACACCGTGGTCCCGTCCGGACGCTGCAAGCGGGCGTCGTACTCCTCCACGCCCGTGCCGTCGGCAATCAGAGCCCGCATGCGCGCCGCTCCCACTCGCTGGTGATCGTCGGGGTGGATGAAGTCGCGCGGGCGCTGACCCAACAGCTCGGACATCGGTCTCCCGAGGATCGTGGCCATGGCCGGGTTGACGCTGACGATCGGGCCTGCTGGCTCGGTAATGAGCATCCCGAGTGGCGAGTTCTCGAAGCCCTGCCGGAAGCGGACTTCAGACGCGTGCAACTCAGCTTCGGCGGTCTTGATGTCGGTGATGTCGAGAACCGTGCCGGCAAGGGGATCGCCGGTGTCGCCTCGGGTGACCTCCGCCTGGTTGAAGATCCAGCGGACCTCGCCATCGGGCCGCACGATGCGGCAGATGCTCTCTTCGAACGCGCCGCCTGCTTGGATGCGAGCGAGGTTCTCATCCATCTCCCCTCGGTCGTCCGGATGGACGTGGCGCATGCAGTAGTCCACGCTCGGCTCGATGCTGCCGGGTTGGAGCCCGTAGATCCGGAAGAACTCGTCGGACCACGCGACGACCCCCGTCTCCACGTGCCACTCCCAGCTGCCCAGATGGGCCACCCGCTGCGATCGCTCGAGTCGAGAGGTGGCCGCGCTGATCCGCTCACCGGCCAGGTGGCGCTCGGTGGTGTCCTGGATGGTGCCCCGCACCGCGGTGATGGCTCCCGACCCGTCACGCTGCGGGTGACCGGAGCTCGTGACCCAGCGCTCTTCGCCGGTCGGCCGCACGATGCGGCATTCGACGATGAAGGGTTCCCCGTTGCGCTGGGCTTCCACCAGAATCTGCCCGACTCGGTGCACGTCATCCGGGTGGGTGGTCGCGACCACGGTGGCGAGCGACGGCTCGATGCCGCCCGGTTCGTAGCCCAGGATGCGGTAGTGCTCGTCTGACCAGACCACGGTGCCCGTCAAGACGTCGAGCGAGAAGCTGCCCACGCCGGCGAAGTGCTGGGCCTCGGCCAGAGCCGCCTCGGCGGCGCGATGGCTGGCGGCCTCGCTTCGCAGCCGGCTCGCGAGTCGGGTGTTCTCGAGGTTCATGACGATCTGCCGAACAAGTGTCAGGGTGACGACGAGGATGCCCGAGACCACCAGCGCTGCATCGAGTCGGCCGTGCCGGACCTGCTCCCACCCGGCCAGGCCCAGGATGAGGGCGATGGGGAGATAGGGCGCGGCGTCGAGCCAGGCCATGAGGCGGCTCGTGTCGGTGAGGCCCTCCTCCGTTGGTTGCTCGACGGCGCAGACCGCGGCCACACCCACGAGGAGGAAGCCGAGCAGCCAGAGACCGTCGAAGAGCTGGCCCGTGCTGTACTCGCCTGTGGCGGCGAGGGCGAGGTAGAAGCAGTCGGCGGCGCCGAGGAACGCGATGGCCAAGGCCAGGATGGCGAGGGGCCGACGCTGCGCCTCGAGTGAGCGAGCGGCCACCGACACGGCGATGACGATGAGGATGAGGTCGGACACGGGATAGGCAAGGCCGAGCGCGACCTCGAACCCGCTGGTGGCGTCGCGGATGGTGGGGACGAGCACGAGCTCCCACGTGACACCCACGAGGCAGCCGGCGATCACCAGCCCGTCGATGAGCGAACGGAGGCGCGTGCCGGCCCGCCGGCCGCCGGGAAAGGCGAAGAGGCCGATGAGCGCGAACGGGATGGAGCCGAGATAGCCGACGTCGGCCAGCGAGGGGTAGGGAGCCTCGATGCTCAGGAGCAGCTCGTAGACGGTCCACGCGAGCTGTCCTGCCGCCCACATGCCGGCCCACAACGCCAGCCAGGTCCAGGCCCGCCCCGCTCCACGTCGGGCGGCCCACGCGCAGGCGAGCGAGGCCACGATGGTGGCGGCGAGGACGCCCAGGTCGTCGACGAAGAGGGTGACCCTCGGTCCGCCGACCCCGTCGGCGACCCAGAGGACGAAGGCCGCCGTCGTTGCGACACTCACAAGCGCCGCTCGCTGTGTCCTGCTCACGTTCCAGCCCCGTCCCGTCACCAGGCTGTCGACGGGCGCGGAAATCGGCTTGAGGGCGTGGGGCCAGAACGGGTGAGAATGCCTAGCCGCGGCGATGCAAATTGCGCCGGTCATAGGCGTTTGTTGCCCAGCGATGGACCAATTCGGCAGGTTGTGACCCGGAGCAGTGGTCGGCTGCGTACTCAGGGCGTGGAATTGGTGGGCAGTGGCGGCGCGACGACGGCGCTGCGCGGGCGGGCGGGGCCGTCGCTGTGGGCCAAGCTCCCGACGGGTGGCACGCTGCCCGAGGAGGTCTGGCGGCGCCGCCACCGCGGGATCCTCCTGCTGCTGTGGCTGCACGTGCCCGCCATCTTCTTCTTCGCGCTGGCGATGGGGATGCCGCTGCTCCACTGCCTCGAGGAGGCGGGCGGCATCGCCATCTTCGCGATCGGCGCCGAGTACTTCCGCGGTCAGCGCACCGTCACCATGGTGCTGACGGCCATGGGCCTGCTCACCGCGTCGGCTGCGCTCGTGCACCTGTCGAACGGTGTGATCGAGATGCACTTCCACTACTTCGTGATGGTGGGTGTCATCACGCTGTACCAGGACTGGAAGCCGTTCCTCGTCGCCATCGGCTACGTCGTCCTCCAGCACGGTGTCATGGGTGCCTTGTGGCCTGAGTCGGTGTACAACCACCCGGCGGCGGTGGCATCCCCGTGGAAGTGGGCCTCGATCCACGGCGGCTTCATCCTCGGCATGAGCGCGGCCGGCATCGTCACGTGGCGGCTGAACGAGGGCCTGCTGGGTGGCCTGTCCGAGCGACAGCAGCGGCTGACGGAGGCGCAGGAGCAGGCGCGACTGGGCAGCTGGGAGCGCGACCTGCGCACGGGCGAGGTGCTGTGGTCGGACCAGCACTTCGAGCTGCTCGAGATCCCGCCTGATGTGGTGGACGCTCGCGAGCGCTTCCTCGCCATGATCGACGCCGAGGACCGGGCCCAGTTCGAGGCCGCGGTCGCGCGGGCGATGGAGGGCGTGCCCTTCGCGCTTGACGTGCGTGTGTCGCTGCCGTCGGGCGCCCGGCGCTGGCTGCACACCCGGGGCGAGGCGGTGGAGTGGGACGCCGGCCGGCCGGCCCTGCTTGCGGGCACGACCCAGGATGTGACCGAGCGCCACCAATCGGAGGACTCGCTCAAGGAGACGCTGTCGCTGCTCAACGCCACGTTGGACTCGACGGCCGACGGCATCCTGGTCGTCGACGGTGACGGGAGGATCCGGAGCTCCAACCACCAGTTCGCGGAGATGTGGCGCATCCCGAGGGCCGTCCTCGACGCCGGCGACGACGAAGGGGCCATGGCGGTCGTGCTCGACCAGCTCGTCGATCCGGACGGGTTCGTCGCCAAGGTGCGCGAGCTGTACGCCCAACCCGATGCCGAGAGCTACGACGTGCTCGAGTTTCGTGACGGGCGGGTGTTCGACCGCTACTCCAAGCCGCAGCGGGTCGCCGGCATGCCCGTGGGCCGGGTGTGGAGCTTCCGCGACGTCACCGACCGCAAGCGGCTCGAGGCCGAGCTGGCCCACCAGGCCTTCCACGACTCGCTCACCCAGCTGGCCAATCAGATGCTGTTCCGCGACCGCGTGTCCCACGCCCTGTCGCGCGCCAGTCGGCGAGGCCAGGGTTTGTTGGCCGTGATGTTCGTCGACCTCGACAACTTCAAGCGGGTCAACGACAGCATGGGCCACCCGGCCGGTGACGCCCTGCTGGTCGCGGTGGCCGAGCGCCTGCGGGAGTGCCTGCGCACGTCCGACACCGCGGCCCGCCTCGGTGGTGACGAGTTCGCCGTCCTGCTCGAGGAGGCGACGTCGGAGACCGACGCCAATCAGGTCGCCACCCGGGTGCTGGAGTCGTTGCGTCAGCCCTACGAGGTGGCGGGCAAGGAGGTCGTCATCACGGCCAGCATCGGGCTCGCGTTCAACACCGGCGGCGCGGAGTCGACTGATGTCCTGCTGCGCAACGCCGACCTGGCCATGTACCGGGCCAAGGGGCTCGGGCGGAACCGGCACGAGTTGTTCGAGCCGGGCATGCACTCGGCCGTCGTCGAGCGCCTGGACCTGGAAGCCGACCTACGCCGCGCCATCGAGCGGCGCGAGTTCGTCCTGCAGTACCAGCCCATCATCGACCTGCAGGACGGCGCGTTGGCGGGGGTCGAGGCGCTCGTGCGCTGGAACCATCCCACGCGCGGGATGCTCGCCCCGCTCACGTTCATCGGCGTGGCCGAGGAGACGGGGCTGATCAACGACATCGGACTGCAGGTGCTCGAGGCCGCGCTCCCGCAGGCGCAGCGGTGGCGGGCGCACGCCGGGCACGAGGGACTGCTCCTCAGCGTGAACGTGTCACCCGGTCAGCTGGCGGACGGGCGCCTGCAAACCTGGCTCCACGACGTGATGAAGTCGACGGGCACCGACCCGGCGACAACCATCCTCGAGATCACCGAGAGCGTGACCGTGCGTCGCGAGGCGGCCCACCAGCTCGAAGCGCTCAAGGGGCTCGGCGTGTGCCTCGCCATCGACGACTTCGGCACGGGCTACTCGTCGCTCAGCTACCTGCAGCGCCTCCCGATCGACGTGCTCAAGATCGACCGCTCCTTCGTGTCAGGTCCCGGTCACGACAACGCCACGCTGCCGCGCGCCATCGTCGAGCTGTCCCACGCCCTGCGGCTGCGCACCATCGCCGAGGGCGTGGAGACCGCCGAGCAGGGACGGCGCCTACGGGCGTGGGGCTGCGACCTGGCCCAGGGCTTCCACTACCACCGCCCCCTCGACCCGGACGCAGTTACGGCGCTGCTGGCTCGAGGCTGAGCCCTTCGGCTGGTGTCGGTGCACAAGTGGTCGATAGTGCCGCTGAGTGCAGCAACCCACGGGCGGTGTGGCGGCGGGCGAAGAGGAGGCCGAAGGCGCCCGCGACCAAGGCCGCCACTGCACCGATGCCGATGCCGTAGCGGGCTCCGAGGTGCTCGGATACGAAGCCGACGATGGGCCCGCCGACCGGCGTGCTGCCGAGGAAGAGCATGGCCTGCAGGGCCAACACCCGTCCTCGCATCTCGGGGGCGGACTCGAGCTGCACGATGGCGGTCGACGCGGTGAGGAAGGCGATGCTCGCCAGTCCGAGCAGGGGAGCGATGGTGAAGGCAACGGCCTGGTTGGGCGCGACGGCCATGAGGGCGAGGGCGGCGCCGTAGGCCAGCGAGCTGACGGCGACGGCCCGGATGCTGATGCGCGTGCGTCGCGCCACTGCGAGGGCACCGACCAGCGCGCCCACGCTGACGATGGAGAAGAGGGCGGTGAAGGTGGCGCCCGTCCCGTGCAGGTCCCGCGTGGTGAAGAGCGGGAACACCGTTTGGAAGTTGTACGAGAGCGTGCCGACGAGCGCCATCATGGCGAGGGGCACCCACAGCTCGGGAACGCTGCGCGCGTAGCGCAGGCCTTCGCGCACCTGACCGCGCGCCCGCAGCGTCACCGGCGGACGGCGCAGCTCCTCGGTGCGCAGCATCCAGAGCCCGGTCAGCACCGCGAGGTAGGAGATGCCGTCGACGAGGAAGGCCCAGCCGAAGCCGGCGGTGGTGATGAGCAGACCGGCCAGAGCGGGTCCCACCACGCGCGAGGACGTCATGAGCGCGCTGTTGAGGCTGACGGCGTTGGGGACGTCGTCCTGGGGGACCATCTCGACCACGAACGAGCGGCGGGCCGGGTTGTCGAAGGCGATGGTGACGCCGCCGATGAGAGCGACGAGGTAGATCGCCCACACGGGCGGCTGCCCGCTGAAGGCGAGTGCGGCCAGCACGAACGACTGGGCCATGGCGACGGTCTGCACGATCAGCAGCAGCTTGCGCTTGTCGGACCGATCGGCGATGAGCCCGGCCCACGGGCCGATCAGCAGCACGGGGCCGAACTGAGCAGCGGCGAGCACACCGAGGGCGATGCCGCTGTCGGTGAGTTGGAGGACGAGGAGGGTCTGGGCGACGAGCGTCAGCCAGTTGCCGACCTGGGAGATGAGCTGACCGGTGAAGAACAGGCGGAAGTTGCGGAACTGGAGCGACCGGAAGGTGTCGCGGGTGGCGGCGCGCAGCAGCTTCATGGCTGCTTCACCCCGGTGAGGATCTCGATGACGTCGAGGGCGTCCGCCAGACGGGCCCGCTGTTCGGGCTCGAGGTGGGACAGACGCTCGGCCAGCCATTGGTTCTTGCGGCGGCGAGACTCCTCCAGCAGGTGGCTGCCGTCGCTGGTGATGGAGACCATGGCGACCCGGCGGTCGTTGGCCGCCGCCTCGCGGCCCACCAGCCCCTGGCTCTCGAGGATGTTGACCACCTTGGTCACGCTCGGGGGCGCCACGTTCTCGTGCTCGGCCAGGGCGCCGAGGGTCATGGGGCCGTGGATCTCGACGGTGGCGAGGGCGGACAGCTGGCTCGGGGACAGGCCGGTGTCGGCCTGGCGGCGCAGGATGCGGGCCAGGCGGGTGGCGCTGAGGCGCAGCCGGGCAGCCATGGCCGCGTCGCCGGTCTGACGGCGGGTTGCGGCGGGGGAGGCGGTCGGGGCCATGGGGATACTTTACCAGGCTAATTAGCCTAGTGAAGTAATTTCGGGTAGGGGTAGCGTTCTCGGCATGCGCCTCGACCACCGCGACTACATCGACGTGATCGCGTCGGATTCGGCCCGTCTCCTCGCCGCCCTCGACGCGGGGCGGGCGCGGGTCATCCCGTGGTCCGACGAGTGGAAGGTGCAGGACTGCGCCCAGCACGTCGGTGCTGTCCACCGGGTGGTGGCCCAGGTGATCGAGGGGCGCCCGACGACCACCTTCGCCGCCTTCCGGGAGCTGGCCGTGCCTGACTCGTCCGACCCCGCCCTCGGGCAGTGGATCGCGGCCTCGACGACTGCGCTGCTCGATCAGCTGCGCACCGTGGCGGCCGACGAGGAGTGCTGGTCGTGGTGGCCAGCGGGCGGCACCGTCGGGTTCTGGGCCCGGCGCATGGCGCAGGAGACGCTCGTGCACCGATGGGACGTGGAGATCGGCGCGGGTGCGTCGATGGTGCCCATCGACGCAGCGTTGGCCGCCGACGGCATCGACGAGTACCTGGAGATCTTCGTGGCGCGGGTGCGGGCCCAAGCCGCCGCGCCTGGCAATGGCGAGACCGCACACGTGCACTGCACCGACGCGGCGGGGGAGTGGCTCGTCACCTTCCCGTCGGCGGGCACGAGCGAGCTGCGGCGCGAGCACGCCAAGGGCGACGTCGCCTTCCGCGGCCCTGCCGAGGGGTTGCTCCTGTATCTCTGGGGGCGGGTCGACGCGGCCGCGGCCGGTGTGGAAGTCATCGGCGACGACGGCGTGGTCGCCCGCTGGCGCGAGCTCGTGCCCGCGATCTGACCGCCCGGTGACTGTTCTCATCGAGCGGGCCCTGAACCGGGCGACCCTGGCCCGCCAGCTGCTGCTCGAGCGCTCGACCACCGGCGTGTTCGACGCCGTCGAGCACCTGGTCGGGCTGCAGGCCCAAGTGCCGCACAACCCGTACTTGGCGCTGTGGTCGCGGCTCGAGGGGTTCGAACCCGAGGAGCTGTCCCAGCTGCTCGACAATCGCCGGGTCGTGCGCATCGTCGTCATGCGCGGCACCCTGCACCTCGTCAGCGCCGAGGATGCGCTGGTGCTGCGGGCGCTCGCCCAACCGGTGCTGGATCAGGAGATGGCGCGTCACGGGGAGTTCGCGGCGTCGCTGCGCGGCCGCGACCTCGCGCCGGCGATGGCGTTCGCCCGTGGGCTGCTGGCCGAGGCGCCCCGCACCGGCGGGGAGCTGCGCGCGGCCATGGCCGAGCGCTTCCCCGAGGAGGACGCGGCCGCGTTCGCCTTCGCGTGCCGCAACCTGCTCGGGCTGGTGCAGGTGCCGCCGCGCGGGCTGTGGCGCCGGAGCGGCATCGTGCGGTCGACCACGGTGGAGGCGTGGCTGGGCCGGCCGCTCGCGGCGGCACCATCGATCGACGACGTCGTGGTGCGCTACCTGGCCGCCTTCGGGCCCGCGACCGTCGCCGATGTGGCCACGTGGTCGCGGCTGACGGGTCTGCGCGAGGTGCTGGAACGGCTCCGGCCCCGACTGGCGGTGTTCAGAGACGAGCGCGGGCGGGAGCTGTTCGACGTTCCCGACGGGCCGCGGCCCGACCCCGACACGCCTGCGCCGGTGCGCTTCCTCCCCGAGTACGACAACTTGCTGCTGTCCCACGCCGACCGGAGCCGCTTCCTGTCCGACGACGAGCGCCGGCAGCTGTCGGCCGGGACCCGGGCGGTGAAGGGTTCGGTGCTCCACGACGGCCGCGGCATCGGCACGTGGCGCATGGACGGCGACGCCCTCGTCGTCGACCACCTGGTGCCGCTGGCCAAGCGTGCCGCCGCGGCCATCGAGGCGGAGGGCCGCCGCGCCCTGGCCTTCCTCGAGCCGGCCGGGTCGGATGTGCGGCTGGTCGCGCTCCCGTGAGCCGGAATCCCCTCATGT
Source organism: Actinomycetota bacterium (assembly GCA_041166245.1). Lineage (GTDB taxonomy): Bacteria > Actinomycetota > Acidimicrobiia > Acidimicrobiales > JAFATL01 > JBEEFP01. The sequence continues at coordinate 13,522 of JBEEFQ010000151.1, forward strand.
CGGTCATTTCCCTGCCGATCGTGCAGACGTGGCGATGCACGACGAAGCCCCCCACCGAGGCTGTTGGTACCCAGTCGCAGGCGTGGACCGGCTCTGCCGCCACGCCACCGACAACGCCCCCTCCGGCCTCTGCCCCACCCACCAGCGCATCCTCCTCCACCGCCGCGTGAACCACTTCGTCGACCTCCCCTGCTGAACGAATGGGTCGCTAGTTGGGGATGGGGACGGACAGGCGGTAGCGGCGGGTGGAGCCGTCGGTGAGGGTGGCGGTGGTGGTGATGCGGTAGATGCCGGGGCGGGCGTCGACATCGGCGACGAAGTGGCCCTTGTCCAAGCGCCGGGTCTCAGGTGAGGCGCCGTCGACGGTGACGGCGACGTCGGCCACGTCTGCTTCCCCGTCGCCCCGCAGGAAGGTGAGGTGGAGCTGGTTGGGGCCCGGACGCCCAGGGTCGAAGTACACCTGCAGCTTCCCGCTGGCGGCGGTGACGGTGTAGATGGTCGGAAGCCCCGGTGTGCGCTGGGCGTCGATGCGCTGGGGCGGCAGCGCCGTCTCCAGCTCGAGCGGTACCTCCCGCCCGCCCGCGGCGGTGTCGATGGCGACGGTGATGCGCCAGCGGCCGTCGACCGACAGGTTCAACCCCTCGCCCGTCCAGCGTTCGCCCGAGCGCCGCAGTGCGAGCGTGGACGGTGCGACGTCGCCCCGGTCGGCGAACTGGAAGCGCAGCGCCACGCGCTCGGCGGCGACGGGCGCACCGGTGTCGTAGTCCGTGATGACGGCGTCGAAGCGGTTCGGTCCGGGCCGGCCGGGCGTGGCCGTGAGCCGGACGCGCGTCGTGGTGGCGAAGTCACTCCCGTTGACCACGACCGCGGCCGGGGCGGTGCGAGTCGCCGATGCGCCGCCCGAGCTCGAGGGGGCGATGCCGGTCAGCACCGCGGTGGCGACCAGCACGAGGGCGGCGACGGCGGCCTCGACGCGGACGCTGCGGCCCATGCGCTCGGGTTGCACCAGGCGGCGTCGGTTGGTCCACCCGACGGCGATCAGCCCGGCGACCAGGGCGAGCTTGACGAGGAGGGCCTGGCCGAAGGCGGCGTCGATGAGCCGGTCCCACGCGCCGACCTCGTCGACCGCACGCGCCGTGCCCGTGACGACGACGACCGCGAGCCCGATCGTCGCCAGTCGCGAGAACCGGCGAGCGAGCTGCACGCGCTCGTCGCCCGCGGACGCGCGTCCCAACCCCCACGCCAGGAAGGGGAGGCCGCCGATCCACGCGCCGGCCGCGACGAAGTGGGCCGACTGCACCGGGACGGTGAACCACGGCACGGTCGACGCGGCGGCGTGACCCGCGTCGACGCGGGCCACCATGGCCAGCAGCGCGGTCGCGCCTAGCGCAACCGTGGTGGCCCGACCCGGCCGCACGCGCCACAGCACGGCGGCGGCGAGGGTGAGGACTGCCGCGCCGATCTCGAGGCGGATGGGTCGCCCCGCGCGCGAGCGGATGTAGGTGTCGAGGCCGGCGTGGGCGACCGACGCCTGGTCGGCCGCGTTGAGGGCCAGCCCAGCGGCCGCGGTGACGGCCGCGGCAGCGATGATCCACGCCGGCCATGCGGTCATGGGCGAGGGGTCGAGCAGGCGCACGGCCGCCGCGCCGGCCAGGAGCGCGAGGCCGACGTACAGCAACCAGCGGCCGGCCACGCCGACTGGCGTGGGGGTGGGATTGCGCGACACGGACCGGCCCTGACCCGTCGCCGCGTCGGCGGTCGGCGTGACGCCCACTCCGAAGGAGAAGGACCCGACGGTGGTGTGGCCGTCCACCTCGGAGGTGGTGCGCCAGTTCACGGTGTAGACGCCTTGCGGGAGCGTCGGTAGCGGGACGGTGATGGCCTGGCTGTCGCCGGGAACCGAGCTCGCCGGTCCCCGCTCGACGGCCCGGCCGTTCGAGTCGAGCACGTGGACGACCGACAGCCCGGGGTCGGGCCGTTCGGTGAAGTGCAGCGTCGCGGCCGCAGGCGCGGTCGACAGCGTCTCGCCCGCCGCCGGCTCCGAGGAGCGGAGGAGGGCATGGGCCGAGGCGCTCGGGCTGGCCCACGCCAGCCCGAGCACCACGACGACGGCGGCGAGGGGCGCCCCCGTCACCGCGTGCGACGGGGCACTGCGACGACGC
>JBEEFQ010000152.1:0-40626 GCA_041166245.1 Actinomycetota bacterium
TCGGGTTATGAGCCCGACGAGCTACCAGACTGCTCCACCCCGCGTCGTGCCAACCACGGTAGCAGCAGGTGTGGAACAACTCTCCCAGCACTCGTTCTTGCGGGTTTTCCTGGCCCATACGGACGTAGATGCGCAAGAACCGGAGCCCGGCGGGTCCACCAGTCGGCGGACGGTGGCCGTTACCGTTCGTGGCCGTGCGCTTCAGGCGACGGCGGCAGGACGCGCCGACAGACGAGCCCTCCACCGCTCTCGTGATCTCGCCGCGGGTGGAGCGGGCCCTGATCACCATCGCGGTGCATGCGCAGCAGCTGGACGATCGCATCGTGCGGCTGGAGCGGCGCATCGACGGCGTGATCGAGGATGCCGCCGAGGCACCGACCCACGAGGACCTGCTCGAGGTCCGCATGCACTCGGCCAAGGTGGCAGCGGAGCTGACCCGCGTCACCGTGGCCTTGCGGGCCGAGATCGACGAAGCGGGCCGGCACGAGCCGTCGCCGGACGAGCAGCGCCTGCTGCACTTCGCCGAGCAGGTCCGCCAGTTGTCCGACCGCCTCTCCGCCTGACCCGTCCGCTCAGGCCGAGGCGGCCGGACGTGTCGTCGTGGTCGTGGATGCGGTCTGGCCGGAGGCCTGGGCCGCCTGTTCGACGAGCGCTTGGGCCTGCTTGACCTTGGCCTGGTAGCCGGCCAGGTCGCCGGCCCGCAGGGCGTCGTCCGCGGCCTTGAAGGCGTCGGCCGCCTGCTGGAGCAGCGACTGCACGTTGGGAGCCACCGGCGCGGCGCCTGGGGTGGGTGTCGGCGCGCCCGGCTGCTGCTCGAGCGTCGGCGGCGCGTCGCCGAAGAGCTGCTGCAGCGCCTGCTGGAGCGTGTCACCCATGACCGCCCGCTTGCCGAACACCACGACCACCTTGCGCAGCTCGGGCAGCGGGTTGGCCACGTTCGACTGCACGTACAGCGGCCGGATGTACAGCAGGGAGTTCTTGATGGGGACCACGAGCACGTTGCCCTGCATCACCCGGGAGTTCTCCGTGTTGAGGAGGCTGATCTCGCGGCTGATCGCGGTCGTCGACTGGATGCGGCTGTTCACCAGCGTGGGGCCGTCGATCTGCTCGCCGCGCGGCATCACGAAGACCTGGAGCTTCCCGTACTCGGCCGGGTCGGACTTGGCCGTCATGAAGGCGGACAGGTTCTGCTGCTTGTCGCCCGACGACACCGGTACGAACGGACGCAGGATGAGGAAGCTCTCGTTCTCCTCCTCGGGGAGCCGCAACAGCAGGTAGGTCGGGTCCATGCGAGCGCCTCGCGTCGGCTGGGGCAGCAGCCCACCCGGGCGCACGGCCGTCGTCGCGGTCGACGCGCCCGCGTCGACACCTGAGATGGGACCCGAGCCCGGGTCCTGGGCGACGGTCCACGCGTCCGACGAGTTGTAGAAGTCGGCCGGGTCGGTGATGTGGTAGCGGCCGTACATGTTCGTCTGCACCCGGAAGAGGTCCTCGGGGTAGCGCAGGTGGTCCTTGAGATCCGTGGACATCGCCGCCTTCGAGGTGAAGAGGCTCGGGAACGCCTTCTGGTAGGCCTTGATGATCGGATCGGTTTCGTCCCACACGTAGAACTTGAGCGTGCCGTCGTAGGCGTCGATCGTCACCTTGACCGAGTTGCGCACGTAGTTGAAGCGCGTGTTGAGCCCGCTCGTCGCGGGCAGGTTCTCGGTGTTGGCCCGCTGTGAATACGGGTAGCGCGAGGTCGACGTGAACGCGTCCTGCACCCACATGATGCGGCCATTGAGCACGACGGGATACGGGTCGGCGTCGTAGCGCAGGAACGGGGCGGCCTTACGCACCCGCTCGCTGATGTCGCGCACATACATGGCGCGCGACGACGGCGTCACCAGGTTGGAGATCAGCGGGTTGATGTCGCCGAAGCGCAGGGCGAACGCGAATCGGCGCACGAGCGAGTTCATGGGGACGCCGCCCTTGCCCGCGTAGCGGCTCGTCTCTGTGCGACCGGTTGGGCTCTGGAAGTCGATCTCCCGCTGCTTGCTGCCCACGATGGCGTAGGCGTTGCTCTGCTCGCCGTAGTAGATGCGGGGCTGGGTGATCTCGGGCTCGCCGACGGGCGGAACGTCCTTCACCAGGAAGTCGGGCTGGCCGTCACCGGTGACGGCGTTGGCCGGCGAGATGACCGCGCCATAGCCATGGGTGAAGGAGAGCCGGGTGTTGACCCACGAGCTGGATGGGAGGTCGTCGGGGTTGAGCTCGCGGGCCGACACGATCGTCTGGGTCTGGGTGGCCTCCCCTCTCACCTTGTAGCGGTCCACGTCGACGTCGTTGAATCGGTAGTAGGAGCGGATCTCCTGGAGGCGCTGGTAGGTGTCCTTGACGAACCTCGGGTCCCAGAGACGCACGTTGCGGATGGTCTCCGCGTTCTGCTGGAGGTCAGCCGCGCCCAGGTCCTCGGAGTAGTTGAAGGCCTTCTCCTCGACCTTGTCCATGCCGAAGGCCTTGGTGGTCGCCGCGATGTTGCGTTGGATGTACGGGCGCTCCTTGGTCACCTCGGCCGGCTCGACGCGGAACTTCTGGATGAAGGCCGGGTACACGCCTCCGGCCAGCACCGAGACCAGCACCCACAGCCCCACCGCCAGCCCGGGCAGGAGCCACCCCCGCACGAAGATGTTGATCAGGAACAGCACAAAGGCAATGACGGAGATGAAGATCAGCAGCCGGATGGCCGGCAGCTGGGCGTTGACGTCGGTGAACGTTGGGCCGTCCACCGCGCCGCGGGTGGACATGCTCAGCTCGAAGCGCTGCAGCCAGTAGCCCGCGGCCTTCACCAGGGCCATGAGCGCCAACAGCACCGAGACGTGGGTCTTGACCGCCGCCGTCACCCGCTCGAGCGATGCCTGCGGCAGCCTGATGCCGCCGTTGAGGTAGTGGGCCACGATGGTCACGAACGTGATGATCACGAGGGCGACGAAGAGCCAGTTGACGAGGAAGGACAGGAACGGCAGGCGGAACACGAAGAAGCCGATGTCCCGGCTGAACTGGGCGTCCTTCTCGCCGAAGCTGGTGGCGTTCTGGAAGAGGATCCAGTTCTGCCACTGCGACGAGACACCGAGGCCGAAGATCAGTGCGAAGAGCGCGGAGACGGCGGTGCGGACTGCGCCCGCGTGCGGGCCCACCGCCTCGCGGTAGCGCTGCACCAGCTCGTCCTCAGGCCCGACAGGCCGGAACCGCGGTGCGACGCGATCCGCAATGGTGAGGCTGGCCCACATGCCGGCGAAGAACACGGCCGTGAAGACGGCCGCCAGCAGCACCTTGGCGCCGAGCACGCCCCGCCAGACGCTGTTGAACCCCACCTCGTCGAACCACAGGTAGTCCGTGTAGAAGCTGGCGATCCCCCGCAGCGACGTGAGCAGGAAGAACGCGAGTGAGGCGATGACCAGGATCCCGACGCGCCGACGGTTGGGGCGGGGCAGGCGCGGACGGGGCATGTCCCGAGGGGTGCGCACGGCGCGGAGCCTAGGTGGTTACGAAGGCGAAATGACCAGCAGGCAGTGGCAGCCGGCATGGGCTGGCGGGTGTGTCTGGCCGGTGGGGAACGTCTCGCCCCGTGCAGTGGGGCCGGCCAGCGCGTTGTCGTCGCAGTCGGGGCACGGCCCGTCGACGTCGTGCACGACCCAGCGCATCGGCGTGCCCGCAGGCGCGGCCGCGAAGCCACCCAGGGCGTGGGCGGCGAAGAGGTGGTCGGCCGCCAAGCGCTCGATGCGCTGCATCTTCCACTCGCGATACGCGGCACCGACCCGCTCGGTGAGAGCCGCGATGTCGTCGTCTTCGCGCGCCGAGGCCGCGAACGTGTCGGCCAAGCGGCGGCGGAGCGGGCCGGTGACGGCGTCGGCCAGCTCGCCGACGAGGGCGCCCAGGTCGACGTCGGCGCCCGTCTCACCACCAGCCGTCGCGCCCGCGCGTGCCGCCTGCTCGAGGAGGGGCAGGGCCACGTCGCGGTAGCGCCCTCCCTGGACGCCGGCGTCGGGCAGCACGTCATCCAGGTCGGGGCGACCCTTGTGCACCCGCAGACCATCGAGCACGTCGTTCTGCTCGTCCTGCATGGCCCGCTTCAGCCGCTTGGCCAGCTGGCCCTGCATCGGCTCGAGCTCGGTGTCGCGCTGGGCGAGCAGCGCGACGGCCGGATCCTCCTCGGTGACGGTGGGGGCGGCACCGTTGGGTGACGTGCCGTTCACGGGCGTCATCTCCGCGGGCGACGTCTCGGCCAGCACCTGCTGCGCCTTGGCTACCGCGTCGGCCCGTCCTGCCCTGATGCGGGCGAAGATGTCGTCGACTGGCCCCTGGTCGGGCTCTGGCTCGTGCTCGGCCGCGGCGTCGGTGGCTGGGTCGTCCGCGGCTTCGTCGACCGGCGGCTCCGGCTCGGTGGGGACGATGATGCGCACCGTCTCGATGTCCGACGGCGGCTCGACGATGTCGAGAGGCGCGGCTGGCGCCGCTTCGTCGACCGGTTCGGCCTCCGTCGGCACGGAGGCCTCCGGCTCTGACTCGACCGCGGCTTCAGGCTCGGCCTCGACCGCCGCGACCACAGGGGCCGCGGGCTCCTCGGCCGGAGGCGTCTCGACGGCGACCGGCTCGGCCGCGAGCGCGGCGTCGGGCTCATCCGCGCCGAGGTCGATCGGCGCCGGTTCGCCGAGGAGCTCGGGATCCAGCCCTGGCACCTCGTCCTCCGCGTCGGCGTCTGCGGCGAGCTCGACCGCCACCTTCTCGCCCGCGGCCTCGGCCCGTGCCCGAGCCTCGTCCTCGGCCCGGCCCAGCTCGCCGGTCACCTCGTCGAGCGTGTCTCGCACGACGCGGTAGGCGTCGAGCAGGCGGTCCCGGCCGGCCCGGAGCTGAGCCACCTGCACGCGTGCCACGTTGCGTCGCCGCACGACCTCGCCCAGCACCTTGACCCGGACCTGCTTGGCCTCTTCCAGCATCTCCCGGGCCTGCTGGCGGGCCGCCTCGACGACTGCCTCGGCCTCGGCCTGGGCCTCGGCCCGCATGGTCGCGGTCGCAGCAGTGGCCTCCGCCTCCTTGACCGCGTAGATGCCTTCTGACTCCTCTCGGATCCGCGCCGCGTCCTCGTGCGCCTGACGCAGGAGCCGTTCGACGTTCTCCTGGGCCTTGGCCTTGATGTCGACGGCAGCCTGACGGGCGGTGTGCAGCACCCGCGCCGTCTCCTCCCCCAGCGCGGCGGTGAGCGACGCCTCGTCGAGCGGAGGTGGCGGGGCCGTCGACGCCTTCTGGGCGTCGGCCAGCAGGTGTTCGAGATGGCGCTGGCGCTCGCGCGCCACGCCGAGCTCGTCGGACACCCGCCGCAGGTATGCCCGCACCTCGGTGGGATCGAAGCCCCGGAACGCGGAGGCGAAGGTGCGACGGGCCACCTCCTCGGGAGTCAGGTGCGGCTCCGAGGAGATCACGACACGCCGGTCCTCAGTCACCCCGCAAGCCTAAGACCGCACGTCGTGCCGCGAGCGGACCGTCGCGGAGCTACTGCTGGCGCCGCAGCTCCTTGAGGAGGCGCAGCTGCTCCACGGCGCGCTTGCGGCGCTCGTCCTCGGCCTGCGGATCGCGCGGCGTGAGCGCCTGCTCGGCCCATTCGACGAGGCGCTGGGGGTTGAACGGCTTGGAGAGGTACTCGAGGATGCCCTCGCCCCAGCCACGAATCTGGTCTTCCTCGCTCGTGCGGGCCGTGAGCAGCACGACGGGGATGCTCGCGGTCGACGGATCTTCCTTCAGCTGTTCGAGCACCTCCCACCCGTCCATGCGAGGCATCATGATGTCGAGGAAGATCAGGTCGGGGCGCTTGGCGCGCGCCATCTCCAGGGCGGCGAACCCGTCGGCCGCCTCCAGCACCTCGTAGCCCCCCAATTCGAGGTTGACGCGACAGAGGACACGGATCCCCTCTTCGTCGTCGACGACCAACACCCGGCCCGCCATGGCGGTCACGGTACTTCAGCCGCCGAGCAGACCGCCCAGAAGGTCGTCGACGAGATCGGTGACGGGCGTGAGGAGCCCGTCGGTGGGATCGGGAAGCGGCGGTAGGAGCGGTGTCACCGGCGGCAGCCCGGGCACGTCGGGCGCAGGGTTCGGGATGGTGGGGGTAGGCGTGGGCCCCGGCGTCGGCGCAGGGGCAGGCGCCGGCGATGCCGTCGGGCTCGGTGCCGCCGGCTCGACGGCAACGGCGGGCCCGACGTCAGTCGACCGCTCGGGGGCGGGCGGGGCGAGGGCGGCGATGGTGGCATCGGTCGGCAGCCGCCCGAAGGCGGCCAGGAGCCGATCGCGTATGGCGGGCAGCGAGCGCACCCGCTGGTCGAGGGCGACCAGACCCCACGTGGCGCCGTCGTCGCGGAAGGCAAACGCCTCCGTGCATCGCGTTGTGAACGTGCCGGACCGGCCCTGCAGCGCGAGCGTCGTGCCAACCAGCACCTCGCCCGGCCGCCGGCCCTCACCGAGGGACCCGTCGAGGGCGGTCGGGCAGCCGGTGAGCGCGCTGTCGGGCAGGTCGGGGAGCAGGTTGGTGTAGAAGCCGGGGGTGAGGCCTTCGCCCTCGCGGAGCTGCGAGCTGAAGCCTTCGCTCTTGGCCTGGAGCTCCCTGCCGATCTCGATGGCCACGCCGAGGTAGTGGAGGTCCCACTTGTCTTCCTCGCTGTACTCGAGTGCCGACGGTCGGGCCGGGACCACACCGAAGGACGCCACCGATGCCTGTCGGAAGGCGGGCACGTCGAGCGAGCTTCCGGCACTCGCCACCCGGGCCGAACCCTCGTAGACCCCGGCGGTCAGCGCCAGGCCGCCGCGGATGCGGGTGGCACCCCGGCGGACGGTGGCCGTCGACCCCGCGGAACGGACGGTGAGCGGCTCGTCGGTGACCTCGGCCACGGCATCGCCGGCGTTGAGGGTGGGCTCGCGACCGACCACGATCTCGCTGCCCTTGCGCAGGATCAGGCGGGCCCGTCGGGGCAGCTGCATCTCCGCTTCGCCCGTGACGACCCGCACTCGGTCACCGCTGTGCAGCGTCGTGCCGTCCTCGACCGTTCGGAACCCGGACCCCGCAGAGGCGATCTGGACGCGGGCGCGGTCGAAGGACAGCCGGGCATCCCCGGACTGGATGGTCGACCTGTCGCAGGCCACGGCACTGGCCCCCAAACAGGCGAGCAGGAGTGCAGCGGCCCGTTTCATCGCCTTCGTCTCTTCGGCGCGCCGGGCAGAACGATTGAGAGCTTCGAGCCCTTTCCCGGGGTGGATTCCAGGCGCACGTCGCCCCCGTGGGCGTCAGCCACCCGCTTCACCAGGGCCAGGCCGAGGCCCAGCCCGCCGTAGCTGCGGGTGTCGGAGCCGTCGCCCTGCACGAAGTCGCGAAAGGCGTGGCTCTGCTCCTCGGCCGTCATGCCCTTCCCCTGGTCGCTGACCGTGATCTCCACGTCGGTGCGGCGCCCGTTGCCGACTGGGGCCGCGGACACGGTGATGCGACCCCCGTCGGGCGAGAACTTCACCGCGTTGTCGAGCAGCTCGTCGAGGCTGAGGGCCAGCCACCGCGGGTCGGCGTCGACCTCGGGCACGCCGCGGGCCACTCGGCGGGCGATGCGGTGGTCACCGTTGGCCTTGTCGCTCCAGCGGTTCACCGCGTCCTGCACGACCTCGCGCACGTTGACGGGCTCGCGGCGCAGGCGGACCCGACCGGCACCGGCCGACGCGAAGAACTCGAGCATCTCCACGACCCGCTCGAGCCGGCGCCCCGACTTGAGGATCTCCTCCTGTGACATGCGGGCCCGATCGGGCGGGAGCTGGCGGCGGACGAGGATCTCGGAGTGGCCCAGGATGCCGGCCAACGGCGTGCGCAGCTCGTGGCCGATGTGGGAGAGGAACTCCGTCTTCATGCGCTCGACCTCGCGCTCCCGCCGCAGGTCTCGCAGCACGAACACGCCGCCCGCCATCTCCGCCGCCGGACCGCGCAGCGCGCCGGCCGAGAGCGCCACCGGCACCTGGGTGCCGTCGGGCTGGCGCACGTTGCCGGTGACCGACCACCGCCGCGGCAGGGGGCGTCGCAGGCGGCTGCTGAGGTCGTCACCGTCCTCCGACGCGAGATGGATGATCTGGTCGGCCGCCTTCCCGCGCGCCCGCTCGGCGCTCACGCCGATGAGCTCCTCGGCCGCCTGGTTGAAGTCGGTGATGTGGCCCGAGGCGTCGACGGCGACCAGGGCCTCCCCCATGCCGGCCACGACCGCTTCCAGACGGTTGCGCAGGCGCGTCTCGTCGTCGGCCGCCTCGCGCAGCGCCGAGGTCTTCTCCTCGATCGACTCGGCCATGGAGTTGAAGGCGACGGCCAGCGATCCGACCTCGTCCTCCCCCTCGACGCCGGCCCGCACCGACAGGTCACCCTGTTGCAGCCGCTCGGTTGCGTGGGTGAGGCGGCGGACGCCGGAGCCAATGCGATCGCCGACCAGCGCGGCGATCACGAGGGCGAGCATGGTGCCGCCGAGCGCGATCAGGAACAGGGTCTGGAACAGCTCGTCGCGCGTGTTGGTCACGAACTCCGTCGGTTGCGACGCCACCAGGGCCATGACCGGGCGCTCGTCGCTGCGCTTCACCGGACTGAGCGTGACGAAGCGGTCGCTGGTTTGGTCCCGTACCGGGCTGCCCGTCTCCAGGACCTGCCCGGCGAGCGAGGACAAGACGGACTGCGATGGGAGCGAGCCGGCTCCGGCCAGGACCTCGGTCCTCGTGGCGAGGGCGAGGGACGTGTCACGGTCGCCGCGCACGCGCACGAGGAGGTAGTTGCGGTCGAGGGGCTGGGCCGCCACCACCAGCCCGAGGGTGGTGCTCACGTTGGTGGTGCGATTGAGGCCGCGCACGCGCTGGACGGCTATGGCGAAGGCCTGGCCGCCGACCACGTCGAGGGTGGCCACTGAGTCGTTGCCCTCCTCGATCACCGCGCGCACCGCATCGGTGCGGCTCAGCTCCTGCCACCTCGGGGCGTCGAGCCGCTCGAAGGCCAACACCGCCCGATCCGCGGAGATGTACGCCAGCGGCAGTCGATTCGTGTACTTGAGCGAGTAATCGTGCAGCGCCCCGGTCACCGAGGGGCTGGTGCGGGGCGGACCGGGCTGGGCGAGTAGGAAGAGCTCGGGACTGAGCTTTTGGTTGCTCGCCAGCGCCTCGCCGATGGTTCGGGCGGTGAGGTTCACCCGACCTGGCTCGCTCTGGAGCTGGGTCACCTCGGTGCTGGCGCGGGCGTTGAGGCGGTTGAGGGCCTCGTCCTCGACCGTGGAGATGAGGACGGCCGACAGCGACAGTGACAGCAGGAGCACCATGAGCAGCAGGGCGACAGCGGCGCTCGCGGCCACGCGAGCGGCGATGGCCCGCCTGCTGGCGGTGACGATGGCGGCACCGATGCCGATGGCGCCGACGAGCAGGGTGCCGTCGACCAACCCGCCGTCCTGGAAGAGGTCGACGACGAGCGACAACGTGAGCAGGGTGACGCCGAGCCACAAGGTCCGGCGCTCGCCGTCGCCCGCGTGCCAGTTGAGCGAGCCAACGGCGACGCCGACGAGTCCGGCGGCGCGGATGGCGAGCAGGAACTCGTTTTGGATGTCGTCGAAGATGAGCGAGCCGCGGAAGAACGCAGACGCGGCGACCGCCGCGAACCCGACGGCCATGAGGTACCGCGCCCATACCGACCGGGTCAGCAGTTCGCCCCGCAGCAGCACCAGTGCCAGACCGGAGGCTGCGGCGAGGAACGTGACGAATTCGGCGGCGAAGTGGAACTGGGCGGTTGAGGACACGGGCCTACCTCAGTCGAGGTGAGCTTACCGCCGTCACCCCGCCGCTCCCGAAGGCTTGGGACCCAACGCACTGAGGTCCCCGCCCTGCGCGCCCAGTGCCGCCAGCGCGTCGTCGAGGGTCGCCACCTTGACGACCTTGAGCTTCTTCCCCGCGTGCGCCCTGGCCAACACGTACTCGTCGGCGGGCACGAGGAACAGCCCGATGCCGGCGGCCTTCACGGCTGCCGTCTTCTGGACGACGCCGCCCACTGGACCCACGCTCCCGTCGAGGGCGATGGTGCCCGTCACTGCGACGCCGCGGCCGCCGGTGAGCTCGCCGGGCCGCAGCGCGTCGAGGATGCCGAGGGTGAAGGCGAGCCCGGCCGACGGCCCTCCGATGCCGGCCGAGTCCACGTTGACGACGAACGGAAGGTCGAACTTGAGACCCTTGGTCTGCAGACGCACGCCGAGGCACGCGAGGCTGCCGGCCTTCACCTCTGCCCCAACCTCGACCGGCTGGCACGTGCTGCGATCGGCAGGAGCGGTGCCGAGCCGCACCTCTTCGGTGCGCTTGGGTGCGCCGCTGCCGGGGTCGACCTCGAGACGCAGAACGTCGCCCGGCTGGTGGCGGCCTACGGCGGAGACGACGTCGTCGGAAAGCTGCACCGCGGTGCCGTCCACGGCGGTGACGACGTCGCCGGCCTTGACGTGGCCGGCGGCCGGCGACTTCGGGATGACCTGCTGGACGCCCGCCCCCTCGCCGTGCTCGGCCACCGAGTACCCGAGACGGCGGAGAGCGACGACGGCCGCAACCTGCTTCGACTCGTCCATGGCCGCGAAGTTGGCCTGCTGCAGCTGGGAAGGCTTGGTGGCGGGCGGCAGGATCTGGTCCTGGGGCACGACATCGATGTCGCCGCGGAGCCAGCCGTAGACCGCCTCGATCGGCGTGACGCGTTGCAGCGACACCGTGGTGAGGTACACACGCCCGCGCGGCGGGAAGCGGTGGTCGGGCGGGGGTTGGATGAGATCGTTCACCTCGCGGGCCGAGCCGGGCGCGATGGCGTAGTACGGCAGTTGCACGGTGACCGCCGCGGCGATGGCGAGGGCGACGAGGCCGATGGGGATGGCCAGCCAGAGCCACCGGCGGCGCGGCCGACTAGGCAGTCCGTCCCAGCCCAGGGGGCCCGGCTGTACCATCGGCTCGACCGTGTTCACGTGAGTGGGTGCTCCTCGGACCCCACTGAGGGGCCCCTAGCCAGCCTGCCATGCCCCGGACCCGGGGCGACCGCGACGGACGAGCCCATCATGACCTCCGGCGACAACTTCCCCCCCGACACGCCGGACGACGACGTCCTCGACGGTGCGTGGATCGCGGCCGATCCCGACCCCGTCGACGTGGAGATCGTCGTCGCGGCTCCCGACGACGCCACGCTGGAGCCCGAGCCCGAGCCCGAGCCCGAGCCCGAACATCTCGAGCCCGAGCCCGAGCCCGAGCCCGAGTCTGAGCCCGAGCCCGAGTCCGGACGGCTCGAGGAACCCGAGCCGGACCCGGAGCCAATACCAGAGCCGCAGGCGGCCGAGCCCGTGGTGCGCGTGCCGCCCTCGGCGCCGTGGCCGCTGCCACCGCCCGAGCCGATCGCTGGGCCGATCGCCGAGCCCGTCGCGGCGGGCGGCCGTCCCGAGGCGAGCCGCCCACCGACGCCGGTGTTCGAACCAGGACCGCCCCCTGAGGACGTCGCGCCCCCTCCTCCCCCGCCGCCCGCGCCGCCGCCGCCGCCAGAACCAGAACCAGAACCAGAACCAGAACCGGAGCCAGAGCCCGAGCTCCAGCCCGAGCCGGACCCGGAACCAGAGCCGGACCCGGAACCAGAGCCGGAACCGGAACCGACGATGCCGGTCGAAGCGGTCGCGGCCGCGCCGAGGTCACGTCCCGCCCCCGTTCCCGAGCGGGAACCGGCAGCACCTGCTCCGGCGCCCGCGCCGACCAGGGCGCGCCGTGAGCGAAGCCGACCGGCACCGGTGCCGGCCATCGGCCGGCACGTGCCCCTCGACACCATCTCGCCCGGCCAGCGCGCCACCCGCGGCGCGCGACTGCTCATGGTGACGGTCATGGTCGGCGTCCTCCTCGCGGTGGTGATCGCCGCTGCCCTTGGGTTGGCCGCGCTGGCGCTCAGCCGCGCCGTGGGCTGACCGCGGCCGAGCTCTGCTATTTGCCGAAGCGGCCGAAGCGGCCGGTGCCCGCCGCAGCCGGCTCACCGTCAGGTTCGGGCTCGGCCACATCGGCGGACGCGCCGTCGGCCATCGGTTCGGGCGCCCCACTGCCGATCTCCACCCGGTAGTACGTCTTGAACTCGATCGGGACCTCCTGCATCCGGAAGATGCGGGCCTCGGTCACGTTCTCGATGTTCCGCAGCCGTTCCACGAACTTGACGGCGTCATCGAGCGCCTCGGTCTGGTGGTAACCGGGCTTTCCCTCATTGCTCCGAAACACGACCATGTGCGCCATGGGACTCCTTCCCGTCCGTACGTGTCGGACGTCCCCGGACCCACCTTGAGGGGCCCCTACTCCTGGACGAGGGCGAACTTCACGACGAAGCGCTGCCTGGCCGAGCCCGGCGGGTGGCAGGCGACGATCGTCGCCGTCGGCGTCGGCGTGGGGTCGATGATCTCCATCTGCGTCGGCTTCACGATCTGGTTGCCGGTCATGACGTAGGTCGAACGCACGCCGTTCACCGTGAAGATCGCCAGATCACCGGGCCTCAGCTGATCGATGTTCCGGAAGGGTCGGGTCTTGGTGACACGGTGGCCGGGAAACACCGTGTTGCCGTTCTCGCCGGGCATGGGCGTGCCGGGCCAGTGGCTGGGACCGAGGTCGATGTTGCGCATGGTGATGCCGTGGTAGATCGGCGTGTTGAGGCCGATCTTGGGGATCTCGAGCGTGCCGATCTTGACGATGGGCTCCGGTGCATACGCGTTGGACGGCACGTGCACTGGGCCCTCGGGGCGGGACACCTGGACGGCGGGCTCCGGCGGGACCGTGGTCGAGGTGGTGGTCGTCGGCGCGACCAGCAGCGGACTGTCGTCGGCCCGGGCAGGCTGCGAGCCGTCGCGGCCGGCCCAGAAGGCGCCCAGTCCCGAGGCCAAGAGGCCGGCGACGAGCACGACCAGGAGCCGCGCCGCGCGCGAACGAGCAGGGTGGATGCGACCGAGCATGTGGCCCTTGATGGAACCACAGCCTGAGCCCTGTGTCGACGCGGGCTACAACTACGGGCGTGCCATCGCGCCGCCGGGCCGCTGCCCTTGCCGGGCACCAAAGGGACGAATCGCTCGCCCGCACCCACCTGGCCGACGCCGACCCCGCCGTGCGGGCCACCGCCCTCGGCGCCCTCGCCCGCATGGAGCGGCTCACCGACGCCGACCTCGCAGGCGCCTTGGCCGACGGGGCGCCGGTCATGCGGCGCCGGGCCGCCGAGTTGGCCGCGACCCGCCCCGACGTCGACATCGACACGGCTCTCGCCGACGCCGACCCGTCCGTGGTCGAGGCCGCGTGCTGGGCTGCGGGCGAGCGCGAGCACGCGGCTGCCGTGCCACTGCTCGCGGTCCTCGCCCGCACCCACGACGACCCGCTCTGCCGCGAAGCGGCGGTTGCCGCCCTCGGCGCCATCGGCGAGGTGGCCGGACTGCCCGTCATCCTCGCTGCCACCCAGGACAAGCCCGCGGTACGCCGCCGTGCCGTGCTCGCCCTCGCGCCCTTCGACGGCCCCGACGTCGACGCTGCGCTGCAGCGCGCCCTCACCGACCCCGACCGCCAGGTGCGCCAGGCCGCCGAGGACCTGCTCGCCCCGCCCCCCTGACGCGTCTCGAGTGCGATACCGCGTGCCCTATGCACGCGATACCGCACCCGAGAGCGCAGTCGACAGCTAGGAAGCCTCGAACGTCAGCTTCTTGGCCGCGTCGGACGACACGGACACGAGCTTCTTCAGCGCGCCCGGCACCGACGGGTCGACCGTGAACAGCGTGGTCTCCCGTGACGGGTCGCGGTCGGCGGGCTTGCCGTACTTGTACTCACCGAGCAGGCCCTTGTAGTCGACGCTCACGTCCTCGACCGCCTTGAGGATGCCGGCCCGACTCAGGTCACCGTTCTCGACGGCCTGCTCGAGCAGGGCGTGCACGGCGATGGCCTGGACGTAGCCGAAGACGAAGTAGACGTCGGGCTGCTGGTCGGCCTTGTACTTGGCGATGTCGGCGAGCATCTCCTTCATGCCCACGACCGACTGGTCGCCCCAGGTCGCGCCCTCTGACGCCCAGAGGAACGTCTTCTGCAGCACGGGTGAGACCGGGCTGGTGGCGAGCGCTCCGGCCCACGTCGGCGACTGGCCGACCCACTGCGGCGTGAGGCCCTGCTGGGCCGCGCCGCCGATGATCTGCGCAGTCTGGGTGGGCAGGGCGGTCAGGAACACGGCCGCGCACTTGCCGTTCTTGAGCTGCTGGATCTGGGCGGTGAAGTCCTGGTCGCTCGGCTTGTAACGGGCCGTGACCGCGATGTCGAACTTGAGCTCCTTGGCCGCGAACTCGAGGCCCTGGATGCCGGCGTCGCCGTACTCGCCCTCGACCGCCACCATGCAGATGGGCTTGCCCTTGAATCCCTTGTCGTTGATCAGGTAGTCGGCGGCGTTGATGAACTGGATCTGGTACGTGCTACCGATGGGCAAGAGATTGGGCTCGCGCACCCAGGCCGCGTCCAGCGAGGCCGGTGACGCAACGATGCCGTCGCGCTTGAGGTCGGCGAGCACGGCCTGCGTCGGCGGCGTGCCGAGGATCTGCCCGAACATGGCGACGTCGCCCTTGATCTTGTCGTACTTGGGCTTGGTCTGAGCCGCGTCGTAGACGTTGTCTTCCTTGACCAGCTCGACCTTGTACTTGCCGGCCACGCCGCCGGCCGCATTGACCTTGTCGAAGTAGACCTGGTTGCCGGCGGTGATGGGGATGCCGAAGACCGGCGCCACCGGGCCGGACAGTGGCGTGATCACACCGAGCTTGATGGTGGTGCCGTCGAAGCCGGGGCCGGTCTTCACCTCGCCGTCGGTCTGGGCACCGCCGCCGGTGTCACCTCCCCCGTCGTCGCGGCCGCAGCCCGCTGCCAGCAGCACGAGTGCCGCCAACAGCGCCACCAGTCGGAGGGGTCGTGATTTCATCGCTTGCATGTAGCTCCTTCCCTTCAATTTGAGAACGGCATCGATCAATAGGAGAACGGCCAGGCCTTGAAGTAGTTGCGGATGCGGAACCAGATGCCCGCCAGTCCATGGGGTTCGAGCACGAGGAAGAGGATGATGACCAGCCCGAAGAGCAGCTGGTTGAACGTCGCCGTGGACATGCCACCCTGCTCGACCAGCCACTTCACGAGGGGGATGCTGTTGGCGCGGTCGTCGATCACCAGCGGCCCGCCCGCGATGAACAGGGCACCGAGGATGGAGCCGAAGATCGTGCCCACGCCGCCGACGATGATGATGGCGACGAACTGGATGGCCAGCGGAAGGCTCCACTGGTCGGGCGTGATGAACTCCGAGTAGCTGCCGAGGAGGGCGCCGGCCACCGCCGCGTACGCGCTCGACAGGGCGAAGGCCGCGACCTTGTACCGGGCCAGATTCACGCCCACCACCTCGGCCGCCACGTCGCGATCGCGCACGGCCTGCATGGCCCGGCCCGGCCGGGTGCGCACGATGTTGGTGGCGATGAGGGCTCCGAGGGCGACGAAGAACCAGACGAGCCAGAAGAACGACTGGTCGTCTGTGAGCTTCTGGCCGAACACGTCGAGGGCGGAGAAGTCGAGCGGACCGATCGTCGCCGCCCGTTCGCCGCGGACGCCGGCCGAGCCCCCGGTGACCGACTCGAAGTTGTTCCAGATGTGGAGTCCGATGAAGACCAGACCCAGCGAGACGATGGCCAGGTAGTTCCCGCGTAGGCGCAGGGCGAAGGGGCCGACAATGGCACCGACCGCGGCACCGATGAGCGCGGCCAGCGGCAGCCAGAGCACCATCGACCACCCGAGCTCGCCGCCGAAGTGTGCCCACGTGTACGCGCCGACCGCGAGGAAGAAGGCGTGGCCGAGCGAGACCTGGCCCGTGTAGCCGGTGAGCAGGTTGAGCCCGATGGCGCCGACGGCGAAGATGCCGACCCGGATGAGGACGCCGAGCCAGAAGTCGGAGAGCGTGAACGGAAGGGCGAAGAACAACACCGCCAGTGCCAACATCCCCGCCTTCGCTGTCCACGACGGGAAGAGGCGCAGATCGTTGGCGTAGCTGGTGGTGAGGGGGGGCCGGCGCAGGCGCTGGATGAGCGCCGTCATTGGTGCGCCACCTCGCTGGTCGAAACAGCAGGCGCCGTCAGAGCAGGGGGCACCAATGACCAAGGTGCTGCCACATTGGCTCGCTCGCGAAATGCGTGCTCGCTCACACCCTTCGCACCTCCGGTGTGCCGAACAGCCCGTACGGTCGGATCAGGAGGATGGCGACCAGCACGACGTACGGCGTCACCCGGTGGAAGTTGTGGCCGAGGAACTCCGGCAGCTTGTCGCTGTACCCCGACGTCATCGTCTCGACGACGCCCATCACCGCGCCACCAACGACGGCGCCGCCAGGTGAGTCGAGCCCGCCGAGGATGATGGCGGGAAAGGCGACCAGAGCGACCACGCCGAGGGACGGGTCGAGGCCGCGGCCACCGCTGGCGAGGAGCACGCCCGCCAGCGCGGCGATCGCGGCCGCGACGGCCCACGACAGCGCGAAGATCCGCCGCGCGCTGATGCCCTGGGCCAGCGCCGCCTCCTGATCGGACGCGGTGGCCCGCATGGCCACGCCGAGCCGGGAGTAGCGGAAGAAGGCGAAGAAGCCGCCGAGCAGGACGGCGGCGGCCGCGATGCGCACCACGTTGACCACGGGGATGACCACGTCGGCGACCGTGAAGGTGTCGAGGCCCCAGGGGTCGGCCAGATTGCGCTGGCCGCCCCAGCGCCAGGTCACGATCTGCTCGATGAAGATCGTCAGCCCGAGGGTGATCATGATCACCGCGAAGACGGGTTGGCCGACCATGCGGCTGAGGATGAGGCGCTCCACCAGGACGCCGACGATCGCGCAGGCGGCCATGGCCAGCAGCGCGGCCAGGAGGAAGGGCAGGTTGAACGTCTCGTTGAACGACAGGGCGAAGTACGCGCCGAGCAGCAGCAGCGCGCCTTGGGCGAAGTTGATGACGCCGGTTGCTTTGTAGATGATCACGAACCCGAGGGCCACGAGCGAGTACAGCGCGCCGACCGCCAGGCCGGCTACCAAGAGCTGCACGAAGTCCCTCACGCGCTCTCACACTGGTTCGCTCGCTGGCGCTCCCTCACGTGTACATGCCTTCGATGAGGGGCTCGAACTCCTTGGCGATGGCGGACCGCTTCACCTTCTGGGTGGCGGTGAGCTCGCCTTCGGTGTGGTCGAGCTCCTTGGGCAGCAGCTCGAACTTCTTGACCTGCTCGACTTGGGCCAGGTCACCGTTCACCTGGTTCACCCACGTCTCGATGAGGTCGTGCACCTCCGGCTTCTGCGACAGGTCCTTGTAAGTGGTGAACCCGATGCCCTGCCGTTGCGCCCAGTTGCCGACGGTGTCGGCCTCGATCCCGATCAGCGCGCTGAGGTACTTGCGGCGGTCACCGATCACGATGGCTTCCCGTACGTAGGGCGAGACCTTGAGGGTGTTCTCGATCTCCGACGGCGAGATGTTCTTGCCCCCCGCGGTGATGATGATGTCCTTCTTGCGGTCGGTGATGGTGAGGAAGCCGTCGTCGTCGAGCTCGCCCACGTCGCCGGTGTGCAGCCAGCCGTCCTCGTCGATCGTCTCCTTGGTGGCCTTGTCGTTCTTGAGGTACCCGAGGAACACGCCCTTGCTGCGGACGAGGATCTCGCCGTCGTCCGCGATGCGCAGCTCCACGCCGTCGAGGGCCTTGCCGACCTTGCCGATGCGCACGTCGTCGGCCGGCGTGAAGGTGGCGATGGCCGTGCCCTCGGTCTGGCCGTAGCCCTCGACGACGGGAACGCCCAGAGCCCAGAAGAAGTCGAGCACCTGGGGCGCGATGGGCGCGGCGCCGGACAGCGCGACGCGCACCCGCGCCAAGCCCAGCTTCTTGCGCACGCTTCGGTAGAGGAAGAGCCATCCCAGCGCGTAGGTGAGGCGCCCGCCGAGGCCCAGGCGCCCGGTCATGCGTTTGCGGGCGATGTTCTTGCCCCGCTCGAGCCAGAAGTTGTAGTTGGCCCGCTTCACCCACGTGGCGTCGCCCATGCGGATCTGGATGCCGGCCAGCATCTTCTCCCACACCCGAGGCACGCCGAGGAAGAACGTGGGCTGGATCTCCTGCAGGTCGGTCATGAGGGTGTCGCCGCCCTCGCCGAAGTTGACGATGTAGCCCGACGCCAGCGCGTCGATGCCCGACGTCAGCCGCTCGGCGACGTGGCACAGCGGGAGGTACGAGAGGATCTCGTCGGCCGGGCTCACCTCGAAGGTCTGCTTGAAGATGTCCGCGGCCGCCATGAGGTTGGCGTGGGAGATCATCGCCCCCTTGGGCGGGCCCGTCGTGCCCGACGTGTAGACGATGATCGCCGGCTCCTGGTCGTCGAGGCGGTCGACCCGGCGGGCCCAGTCGGCGACGTCGTCGGAGGCGCCGAGGGCCTCGAGCTCGTCGAAGGTCATCAGCATCGGGTCCTCCGCGATGCCCTTCACGCCGCGAGGGTCGATGACGACGATCCAGCGCAGGCTGGTGAGCTTGTCCTTCACCGCCATGGCCTTGTCGAGCTGCTCCTCGTCCTCGGCGATGAGCACGACCGCCTCGGAGTGGGTGAGGAGGTATTCGACTTCCGCCGCGGGACTGGTCGGGTAGACGCCGACCGTCACCGCGCCGATGCCCTGGGCCCCGAGGTCGGCCAGCATCCAAGCCGGACGGTTCTCGCTGTGCACGGCCACGCGATCGCCGGGCTCGACCCCCAACCCCACCAGGCCCAGGCCGACGCGCGCGGCGCGCGTGGCGTACTCCTGCCATGTGTACTCGCGCCATCGGCCCAGGTTCTTGTCGCGCAGGGCGACCGCGGTTGGCCGCTCGGCGGCGCGCTGCAGGAGCAGGCCGGGGAGCGAGCGGGCCTCGCCGGTGCGAGGGGCGACGGGGGCTTCCGCAGTCGTGGTCATGATGCTTGACCGAGATACGCCTCGATGACCTTGGGGTCGTGCTGCACCGTGTCGGGCTCACCGGTGGCGATCACTTGGCCGAAGTCGAGCACCATGACCCGGTCGGCGATGTCCATGACCATGTGCATGTCGTGCTCCACCAGGATCATCGACAGGTCGAGCTGGTCACCCACCTCGAGGATGTAGCGCGCCATGTCCTCCGTCTCCTCCAGGTTCATGCCGGCGACGGGCTCGTCCAGCAGCAACAAACGCGGGTCCATGGCCAGCGCCCGACCCAACTCGATGCGCTTCTGGATGCCGTAGGGCAGCGCGCCCACCGGCGACTTGCGGTACACCTCGAGCTCGAGCAGTTCGACGATCTCCTCGCACTTCTGGCGATGGACGATCTCCTCGGCCCGTGCTTTCCCGAACCAGATGGCACCGGCCAGGAACCCCGTGCTCATCACGTGGTGACGGCCGAGCATGAGGTTGTCGATGACCGTCAGGTTGGTGAACAGCCCGAGGTTCTGGAACGTGCGGGCCACGCCCAGCTGCGCGATGGCGGTGGGCGAGCGACCGAGGAGCTCGTCGCCCGCCAACGTCATCGAGCCCTCCTGGGGCCGGTACACGCCGTTGAGGCAGTTGAAGATGGAGGTCTTGCCCGCACCGTTGGGGCCGATGACCGCGAACAGCTCGCCCGGCAGCACGTCGAAGCTCACGTCGTTGAGGGCGGTGACCCCGCCGAAGCGAAGCGTGAGCCCGTCGACCCGGAGTAGCGGTTCCGCCGAAGTCGCCATTACGCGGACCAGCTCTTCTTGCGCCGGTAGGTCTTCACATCACGGAACGAGCGTCGTCCCGCCTCGCCCACGCCCAGGTAGAACTCCTGGATGTCGCGGTCCTCGCGGAGCTCGTCGCCCCGCCCGTCCTTGACGATCTTGCCGTTCTCCATCACGTAGCCGTACGACGCGACGGACAGGGCCATGGTGGCGTTCTGCTCGACGAGGAGCACGCTCGTCCCCTGCTCGTTGATCTCGACGACGATGTCGCGGATCTGCTCGACGATCTTGGGGGCGAGCCCGAGCGACGGCTCGTCCATGAGCAGCACGCGGGGCGACGCCATGAGGGCACGGCCGATGGCGAGCATCTGCTGCTCGCCGCCCGAGAGGTATCCGGCCGTCGCGCTGCGGCGACTCGCGATGACCGGGAACAGCGTCATGACCCGGTCGTAGTTGGCCTTCACCTCGGACTTGTCCCGCCGGGTGAAGCCGCCCGCCCGCAGGTTGTCGTCCACGCTCAGCTCGGGGAAGATCCGCCGCCCCTCCATCACCTGGCTGACCCCGCTGCGCACGATCTCGGCGGGATCGAGCTTCTTGAGCCGTCGGCCGTCGACCTCGACGAACCCCTTCGTCACCTCGCCCCGGTGCACGCCGAGCAGGCCGCTCAGGGCCCGCAGCAGGGTCGTCTTGCCGGCGCCGTTGGCACCGAGGAGAGCGACGATGGCCCCCTTGGGCACGTCGATGCTCACGCCCCGGAGGACGAGGATCACGTCGCTGTAGACGACTTCGAGGTTGCGAACAGCCAGGATCGTGTCCTGCGCCACACCCGGAGCATTGCACTTCGCGAAGGGCGCGCGTACCGCATCCTGGAAGGGTCGAGCGTTCGCGACCGATCGCGAGTTAGCGATCGGCTCCCATGAACATCACCTTCAGGGAGTCGAACGACTCCAGGCACTTGCCGGCGCCCAGCACCACACATTCCAGTGGTGCGTCGACGAGGTGCACGGGGATGGCGGTCTCCTGGGCCAGCCGGCGGTCCAGGCCCCGCAGCATGCCGCCGCCGCCGACGAGGTGGATGCCCTGGACAATCAGGTCCTGCGCGAGCTCGGGGGGGGCCTGGCCCAGGCACTGCACCACCGAGTCCACGATGGCGCCGACCTGCTCCTCGATGGCCTCCCGCACCTCCTCGGGCGAGAGGATGACGGTCTTGGGCAGGCCGCTCATGAGGTCGCGGCCCCGCACCTCGGCCTTGACCTCGTCGTCGAGGGGGTGGGCAGAGCCGATGGCCATCTTGATCTGCTCCGCGGTGCGCTCGCCGATGGCGATGCCGTACTCGCGGCGTACGTAGGTCTGGATCGACGCGTCGATGTCGAAGCTGCCGACGCGGATGGCCTGCAGGGCGACGATGCCGCCGAGCGAGATGACCGCCGTCTCGGTGGTGCCGCCGCCCACGTCGACGACCATGTTGCCGAGCGGCTCGTGGATGGGCAGGCCCGCGCCGATGGCGGCGGCCATGGGCTGCTCGATGAGATAGGCGCCTGCCGCGCCGGCTCGACGGGCCGCCTCCTCGACGGCCCGGCGCTCGACCTCGGTGATCGCCGATGGCACGCAGATGAGCACGCGGGGACGGGTGAACCGGGAGATGCCGGCCCGCTGCAGCAGCAACCGGATCATGCGCTGCGTGATGTCGAAGTCGGTGATGGCGCCCTGGCGCAGCGGGCGCACCGCGACGATGTAGCCCGGCGTGCGCCCGATCATCTGCCACGCCTCCTGCCCCATGGCCAGCACCTGCTGGGTCTTGGAGTTGAGGGCGATCACGGTGGGCTCGTTGAGCACGATGCCCCTGCTGCGCGCGTAGACGAGGGTGTTGGCGGTACCGAGGTCGATGGCGAGGTCTCTAGCCAAGCGGGTCGCCGCCATCCCGATGCTCGGGAGCGAGGGCGCGCAGCTCGCGGGTGAACTCGTCGATGCCCGCCTCCATCGAACGCGGCCGCCGATGGCGGTACCACAGGATGAGCGAACCAAGCCCGCTCAGGGCGAGGGCGATCACCAAGTAGAGCAGATTGCTCACCCGGACGTACCCGCCTGCATCACGGGAGTGGCGTCGGTGCCCCAGTCCTCGCCACCGTCCCACGACTCCTTCTTCCAGATGGGGACCGTGGCCTTGAGCGTGTCGATGCAGAAGCGGGCCGCGTCGAAGGCCTCGCCCCGGTGCGGCGCGCTCACCGCAACCACCACGGCCGCGTCGGTGACGGCCAGCGGGCCGGTGCGGTGGAGGAGGGCAATGCGTCCCACCCCCGCGAATCGGGCCCGGGCCTCGACGGCGACGGCCGCCATGCGGGGCTCGGCCTGCTCGGCGTAGGCCTCGTAGTCGAGGGCGACCACGCCCGGCCGCCCCTCGGCGTGGTCCCGCACGGTGCCGACGAAGACGACCACGGCGCCGCAATCCGGCCGCACGACCCACGCCGCCGCGCCCTCCGTGGGGAGGGCCGCGCCGGACAGACCGATCCAGTCATTGCCGGTCGCGGGCGGGTCCACACACAAATGCTAAAGGAGCCGACCCCACAACAGGGTGCCGATGCTGAAACCGGACAGCCCGTCGTTATGCTCGAAATGATGGAGGAGGAAGACGGTTTCGACGACGACGCGCCCGTCGGACCACTCCTTCCGCCCGACGACCGGCTCTGGCGACACCCCTCTGAGGTCGCCGGAGTCGCCGCTACCCGCCCGCCGCAGAAGCTCGGCCTGTTCTCCTCGGCCGGCCAGCCCCGGGTGCTGGCCATCGCCGTGCTTTCCGGCCTGATCAGCTCGCTGCTCACCACTGGCCTCATCGTGGTCGCCGGCGGCTTCAAGGACCGCACCGTCACCCACCGGTCGGTCGAGAAGGAAGCGGCCCTGCCGGTGTCGGCCACCCTGCGGGGCAACGGCAGCAACCCAGGCATCGTGGAGATCGCCGAGCGGGTGCGGCCCGCCATCGTGCAGATCGAGGTCGAAGGGGCCGAGGGCACGGGCAGTGGCTCGGGGGTGCTGCTGCGCAGCGACGGCCACGTCCTCACCAACCACCACGTGATCGACGGCGCGGACAAGATCACCGTCGTCATGGCTGACGGTCAGGAGCGGCCGGGCAAGCTCATCGGCGGCGACCCCGACACCGACGTGGCCGTCGTGAAGGTCGAGGGAGCTTCGCACCCGACCGCCACCCTCGGATCGGCCACCAACCTCAAGGTCGGCAACCAGGCCATCGCCATCGGCTCGCCTCTCGGACTGGCGGGCGGGCCGTCGCTGTCGGTGGGCGTGGTCAGCGCCCTCGGCCGCCAGGTCGACAGCCGTGACGGTCCGCCCCTGCTCGACATGATCCAGACCGACGCGCCCATCGCCCCTGGCTCATCGGGTGGTGCACTCCTCGACAGCACCGGCGCGGTGATCGGCATCACCACCGCCATCGCCGTGAGCGACGTCGGCGCCGAGGGGCTGGGCTTCGCCACGCCCATCGACATCGCCCGCGACGTGGCCGAGCAGCTCATCACCACGGGCAAGGTCGTGCACGTCTGGCTCGGCATCGAGGGCGAGGACGCCACGAGCAACAGCGGCGCCCTCGTACGCAAGATTCGGGCCGACAGTCCGGCGGCCAAGGCCGGCGTCAAGGAGCGCGACGTCATCACGTCGGTAGCGGGCAAGCCCGTCACGTCCATGTCCGCCCTCGTGGTCGCCCTGCGCACCCGCAAGCCAGGCCAGGTCGTCACGATCAGCCTGTCCCGCGACGGCAAGAACCTGACCGTCGAAGCGACCCTCGTCGAGCGCCCCAAGAATTTGTAGACGGTTACTTGCGGCGGGAGCGGCGGATGAGGGCGACGGCGCCTGCGACGGTGCCGGCCAGAGTGAGGCCGGTGACGCCGAGGGCGAGCTCCTGGCGGCGACGGGGGCTCATGTCGCGCCAGGACGCGGCCTGGGTCGCGACCAGGGCCTCCTCGTTGGTGTGCTCGGGTTTCCAGCCCTCGGCCCGCAGCCGGTCGTTGGCGACGACCCACGGATGCACGGCGTAGGCGAGCACCGCAGGCGATACCCGCGTGAGCCACTCGACGACGGGCTCCGGAAGCGACACCCGAAGCGGTCCTCCGGCCACTGCGCGCGCCGTGCTGTCAGGGATCCACCCGTCGGGGGCCACGTTGAACGTGCCATCGAGGCGGCGCTCGACGGCGAGCGCCACCGCGGAGGCGACGTCGTCGACGTGCACGGCCTGTACGGGCCGGCTCGCACCGCGCACGGCAACGCCGGCGTAGCCGGCGAGCAGCGGCGCCAGTCGGGGCCGCTCCCCTGGCGCGACGGTGGTGGCGGGCCGGAGCACGGCCGCGGTCGCGCCCGGGTGGGCTGCCTTCCAGTCAGACACCAGGCGCTCAGCCTCGGCGTGGCCCACCGCGAACGGCGCGCCGGGGTTGGGGCGGAGAGCGATGGCCTCGGAGAGCGGCACGGGGTTGTCGGGCCAGGCGCCGTAGACGGTGGCGCTCGACCGGTAGACGACGTGGCTGGCGCCGCCCGCGCTGGCCTCTTCCAGGGATCGCCGAACCGTCGCCGGGTCGTCGTCGAGGATCACCGCCGTGCCGTCGGCGGCGTGGTCGAGTCGGTGCCGGATCCGACGCCCGAGGGCGCTGTCGGCCCCGCTGATGACTACTGCAGGCACCCGCCTACCATCGCGTCGTGAGCGTTCCCGGTCCATTCGGCGGCGGCGACCCTTTCGAGGGGATGCCGATCTTCCGCGACCTGGCCAAGATGTTCACCGCCTCGGGCCCGGTGAACTGGGAGATCGCCAAGCAGGTCGCGCTGTGGGTCGCCACCGAGGGCGCGGCCGAGTCGAATGTCGAGCCCGTGCGGCGCATCCGCTTCGAAGAGCTCGCACGCGTCGGCGAGATGCACGTGGCCGAGACCACCGGGCTGTCGACATCGGCGACGGGACGGTCGGTCACAGCGGTCCCGGTGGGCCGCAGCCAATGGGCGCTCGCCGCCATCGACGCCTACCGCCCGCTGCTCGAACGGCTGGCCACCGCCCTGAGCGCGACGCCAGAGGGCGACGCGCCGGACGAGGCGGACCCGTCCGCCGACCCCACCATGGCCCTTCTCGGCAACCTCGGCCAGATGATGGGGCCCGTCATGCTCGGCATGCAGTCGGGCTTCACGGTCGGACACCTGGCGCGCAGCGCCTTCGGCCAGTACGGCCTGCCGATCCCGCGACCGCCGTCGGACGAGTTGCTCGTGGTGCCCGAGACCATCGACGCCTTCGCGTCTGCGTGGAGCCTCCCGGCCGACGACGTCGCCCTCTGGGTGGAGCTGAGCGAGATCACCCATCACGCCGTCTTCGCCCGGCCCCATGTGCGGGCCCGCCTCGACGAGCTGCTCAGTGCCTACGTGGGCGGCTTCCGGCCCGACCCGAGCGCCCTCGAGGGCAAGCTCGATTCCGTCGACCTGGCCAACCCCGCCGCGTTGCAGGACGTGCTGGGCGACCCCGAGGTGCTGCTCGGCGCCATGCAGACGCCAGAACAGCAGGAGACACTGGCCCGGCTGGAGGCGCTCGTCGCCGCCATCGAGGGCTACGTCGACCACGTGGTCGACACCGTCGGTCGCCGGCTCATCTCGTCGTTCGGACCACTCACCGAGGCGCTCCGTCGCCAGCGGGTGGAGCGGGGCGACGGCGACAAGTTCGTCGAGCGGCTCTTCGGCCTCGAGCTCGGTCAGGCCCAGTACGACCGGGGCGCGGCCTTCATCGGCGGCGTGGTCGAGCGGGCCGGTGAGGACGGGCTGGCCCGCCTCTGGCACTCCGCTCGCGAACTGCCGACCCCGGCCGAGGTCGACGCCCCCGGCCTCTGGCTCGCCCGCCTCGAATTCGACTGACTTCTTCGCGATTTGCTGCGCATTGCGCAGCAAATCGCGAAAAAGTCAGCTGGGTTGGGTCGGGTGGTCGCGCTGGGTGTGCAGGGCGCGACGGCCGGTGACGTAGGACAGCGCGGCGAGCGCGGGGCCGACGGCGAGGACGAAGAAGCCCACCCGCTCGGGGATGGACAGCACGACGGGGATGAGAGCGCCCACCACCCAGACCAGCTGGAACTCGGTCTCGAACCTCGCGAAGGAGCGGCCCTGCACCGCCTTGGGCGCGTCCCGCTGCACGAGCGAGTCGAAGGCGAGCTTGCCCGCGCTGGCGGAGAACCCGACGACGAACGTGAACACCGCGGTCACCGGCCTGCTGTCCATGCGGGCCGCGAACAGGGCGCCGGCCGCCAGCAGCAGCATGCAGCCGGTGAGGATGGACTCTTCCCGCAACTTCTCGCGCAGCCGGGGCGCAGCGGCAGCGCCGAGCAGGGTGCCCGCCATGCTGGTGGCGAGCACGATGCCGAACCACCACGAGGGCACGTCCTCCCGCCGGAAGACGAAAGCGACGAGGAAGGTGGTGAACCCGACCGCGGCCCGCAGCACTGCCATCGACGTGGCCGCCAGCCTGATACCAGCGTGGTGGAGCTCGGCCTTCACCTCGGCGCCGAGCGACTGCTGCTCAACGCGCGCCGGGGCGATCCGCAGGCAGGCCACTGCCCCGGCGAGGAAGACCAGCGCGCCCGCGCCCAGCACCCACGGCGCGCCCAACAGCTTGAGGATGAGCACTGCCGGGCCCGCGGCCACGAACCCGGCGACGCCGCCGGTGAGCGACAGCTTGGCGTTGGCCTCGACCAGCCGCTCCTCGGAATCGACCGCGGCGGGTACGAGCGAGCTCTTGGCGACGGCGTGGGCCTTGGACAGAACGAGGGCGGTGAAGGCAGCGGGGAACAGCAACAGGCTGTCCACCACCTGGGCCATGAGGATGCACGTGACCGCCCGGCCCGCCGCCGCCGCGACCAGCATCAGGCGTCGACCACCGCGGGAGCGGTCGATGGCCGGTCCGAGCAGCGGAGCGACGACCGCGAAGGGCGCCATGGTGAGCAGCAGCGACAGCGTGACCTTGCCGCGCGCCGCCGTTGGCTCGATGTTGAAGAACAGTGAGCCGGCCAGCGCGACCGTCACCATGGTGTCGCCCGCGAGGGACAAGGCGTGGGCGATGGCGAGGCGGGAGAACGGCGACGGCGCGGTCCGCTGGTCGGGCCGCCGCAGCGACCGCCAACCCGTCGTCTCCGCCGCGGTCATTGGTGCCCCATCACGCTCGTCGACATCACCGAGACGCGCATCCTGACGAAGGCACCAATGAGCAAGGTGCAATCACATTGGTTCGCTCGCCAAACCCGGGCTCGCTCACGTGCCGGCCCACGCCGATTCGATGAACGCGCCCACGCGCTCGATGAGCGTCTCGGTGGCGCCTTCGAGCAAGTGGCCCTCGCCGGGCAGGATCATCAGCTCCTTGGGCTCGCCCGCCCGCTCGTGGACGTTGCGGCTGCACAGGTCGGGCAGCACGCCGTCGGCATCGCCGTGGATCAGCAGCAGCGGCGTGCCCGCCAGCTTGTCGACGTGCTCGGTGCCCGGCACCTGCGTCGAGAGCGCCACCACGCCCGCCGTCGCCGGCCCGAGCAGCACGCCCGCAGCGATGGCCACCGCCCCGCCGAACGAGTGCCCGACGAGCACGACCCGCTCGACGCCCCGGCGGGCCAGCAGGTGGTGCACGAGGAGCACGTCCATGAGGCAGTCCTCGAGCCGGCCTGGCTTGCGGTAGTGGAGGCGCACCCCGCCTGTGTGCCGCGCCAGCCGGTCGTAGAGGCCGTGAGCGGGACCGGACAGGCCCCCGAGGGCGCCGCCGAGGAAGAGGACGGCCTCGGCCTCGCCCGCGTCGAGGCCGTGGCGGACCCCCATGATGATGCCGTCGGCGGTGATGACCTCCATGACCGCGGCCTCGCCCAGCCTGCTCTCCTGCACGGCGAGGGGCCGCAGCGGGGTCATGCCGGCCCGGGCTCCCTCCCGCATCAGCTCGGCGAAGGCGTCCACCCGAGGAGCGTACGACGTGGCTCGGCTCAAGCGAACAGCGCGAATGGTCGATGCTTCCCCCATGCCTGACCTGTCGGAAATGCTGGGGGACGTGTACGGCGAGCCCGAGGAGCCCACGGCGCCTGCGCCTGCGACCGGGCCCACAACGCCGGGTTGGGCCGACGACGAGCACCTCGATCGAGCGTTCGCGGAATGGACCCCAGGTCCTGACGCCGACGCCCCGGCCGCCGAGCGGGGCATGTTCGCCTCGTCGCAGGCCGCGCCTTCCACCCACCTGGCCCACGACCTGGCCGCCGCCCTCTCCGAGGCGGTGCTGGCCGAGACCAGTACTGAGGAGGCAGTTGCGGCCACCACGGTGACCGAGGCACCCACGAACGAGCGGGTGGCCACCAGCGCCTTCGCCCAGCTCGACCGGCAGCCCGAGCTGCACGCCGAGCCCGAGCCCGAGCCCGAGCTCATGCCGGAGCCCGAGGCCGAACTCGAACCCGAGCCGGCACCCATCCCTGTGCCCGTGCACAAGGCGGGCTGGCAGCGCAGCGACGACGACATCCTCCCCACCGGCAAGACGGCCAAGGGCGGCGTGCGCCTGCCCAAGGCGCGGGCCGGCAAGGCCCCGAAGGTCCAGAAGGGCGGCGACACCGCCCCGAAGAAGGCCCGCCGCAGCCTCAAGGACCTGGCCAAGATGGAGATCGGCGGCAAGAAGAAGAAGTAGTCGCGCCGGTTCCCTCCCGACTCTTCGGGACGGGAGTCAGCTCAGGTGTTGGCCACGTGGGACGCGATGAACTCGGTGGCGCCGCCGTCTTCGACGGCGTGGGGGCGTACGAGGGCGGTGACGGCGACGTGGCCGGCCGCGACGAGCGCGGTATCGGTGTCGGGCTCGAGCTCGACCTCGACGGGCTGCATCTCCAGCTCGAACCGGCCGTCGTCGGCGCCGACGATCACCGTGCGAACGGTGCCGAACGGGGCGAGCGCCGCCTCGGTGACACCGGCCAGCGCGTCGAGCGGCACACCCGGGACGTTGACATTGAGCACAGTGCCGACCGGCGCGCGCTCGAGCCACGCCACTGCCGAGACCCCGAGCGGGGCGGCCGTCTCGTAGCACGGCGTCTCGCCGTCGAAGCCCACGCTGACCGCGACACCGGACAGTCCCATGTTGGCTGCGGTCAGCGCCGCGCCCACCGTGCCCGAGTGCAGCACGGCCCGGCCCGTGTTGTTGCCGGGGTTGATCCCCGACGCGATGACGTCGGGCAGCGAGCCGAATCCCTCGAGCCGGGCCACGAGCACGGCCAAGGCGGGCGGCCCGTCGAGACCGTAGACGGGCACACCCGGGAGCCCGTCGAGCTCCAGCCGTTGGAACGTCACACCGCCGGTGAGGTGCACGGGGCCGATGGCCGCGCTGGCGCCGCTGTTGTCGCTCAACGGCGCAGCGACCACCAGATCGTGGCCGGCGGCGGCGAGGGCCTGCGCGAGCACGAGCAGGCCCGGGGCCGAGACCCCGTCGTCGTTGGTGACGAGGACGCGCACGTCAGTCGGGAGGCTCGAGGTAGAACGCCTTGACCACGCGCTCGCCGTCGTCCTCCAGCACCCAGGTCGACGCCTTGGCCCACCGGGGGTCGTGACCCAGGTCGAGGCCGTCGTGCACCACGAGGTGTTCGAGGACCCGGGGGATGACGTCGCCGTGGCTGCACAGCACGGCGTTGCGTCCGGCGAGCGACCGCACGAGGGCGACCGCGTCGTGGGTCGACCTCTCGGCCAGGTCCGTCGTCTCCTCCACTGGGCACCCGCGTGCGGCCGCGAGAGGGATCACCGTCTCCACGCAACGCACGAACGGACTCGACAGCACCCGCTCCACGTCGAAGCCGGCCAGGATGGGGACCAGCGCCTCGGCCTGACGACGGCCCCGCTTGCGCAGCGGCCGATGCTCGTCGTCGGCCATCCAGTCGTGGCGGTCGGCGGCCACCGCGTGACGCACGAACAGCAGCGGCATCTCAGTCCCCGTTCCAGTCGCGCAGGATCTCACGGTCGTGCCGGTAGCTCAGCCTGGCCGCGGCATCCGCGACGGGAAGCCAGGCCAGCTCGTCCACCTCGAGCGGGTCGTCAGGGCCCCGCTGGGCGTCGCCGTTCGTGCCCGCGGGGCGCATGGCCCAATAGCGCACCACTTTTCGCCGCCCTTTGCCATCCCGATAGAAGGTGCACCCCACCTCACCCTCCGGCAGGCAGCGCAGGCCCGTCTCCTCCTCGACCTCGCGGAGGGCGCAGGCCAGGTCGTCCTCGCCGTCGTCGGCCTTGCCCTTCGGAAAGGACCAGTCGTCGTACTTGGGCCGGTGCACGAGCAGCACCTCTCGCCCCTTGACGCCGTCTCGCCAGACGACGCCGCCCGCCGCCCGAATCACGTCATCCAGCTGCGCAGGCTCTTCCTCGACGCCGCCTTCCACGCCGCCTTCCACCGCTTGCGCGCCAGCGCCATCTCCGCGTGCTGGACGGCGACGAGCTGTCCGGCCACGATCGCCGCCGCCCCCCTCGACCGGGTCGCGGTCGACCGCAGCCACTCCTCGGCGACGGTGCCGTCCTGCAGATCACCGAGCACCGACTGCAGCGACGCGAGGGCCCCGCCCAACAGCTTGGCGGGCTTGCCCATCACGGGGCTGACCGCCTCTGCCGCGTAGCGCGCCCGCTTGGTGCGGATGCGCACCTCGTGGAGCTTGTCGTCCTCGGGGTCATCGCCGAGGGCTGCGACAGCCGCCTGCAGCTGCTTCCACGGCTTGCGAACCAGCTGGGGCAGGATCTCGGTGGCGGGCAGGTCGGCCTCGGGGAGGAGCTTGGGCATGCGGGCCGCGTGCACCAGCTCCTCGACGAGGTCGACGTAGCGGTCGCTCTGCAGTGCGACGTGCAGCTCCTCCCGCGCCGCTTCCCGGTCACTGTTCAGTCGCTTGAGCAGCCCGGTGGCCGCCCGCCGGTCCTGCTCGGGCAAGCGCGTGACCTGGTCGCTCAACCGCTCCAGCAGGACGTCGGTATCTCGCACCGCGCCCAGCCGGCCCGCCAGCCAGCGCAGCTCCTCACGCACGAACGTGCCCCACTCGGGCTGGACGAGGTCGCGGAACGTTCGAAGGTCGGAGCGCAGTCGCCGGGTGGCGACCCGGGCTTGGTGCACGTCCTCGGCGTCGTCACCGAGGCGCGCACCCACGTCATGCTGCAGCAAGCGGGTGACCGCGGCCGAGATGGCGGCCCGCACCGTGTCCGCGCCCGACGACTCGGCGCCGAGAGCGAACGGCTCCACCTCGGGCGGGCCAGTGGCGCGAGGACCCAGGGCCCAGATGACCTTCGGCGTCGAGTCGGCCGACGAAGCACCCGCCTCCCGCAGCCGGTCGACCACGGCCCGCAACAGCTCGTCGCTGGCGTCGCCCTGCACCTCGACCTCGACCTCGCGGAAGCGGGCCGCGACCTGGCGGTTGTCGAGAACGGAGACGACGTCGTCGGCGACCTCGAGCAGCGGGTGCCCGTTCCCGTCCCGTACCTGGGCCCGGTGCCGTCGCGTCGCAAGCTTGGCCACCGGCGCGATCGCGGCGTGACGCACGAATCCCCGTATGAGGGCCATCGCCTCGTCGGGCACGGCACCGGGACGGCCGCGGAAGTTGAGCTCGCGCCGACTGAGGCCCTCGCCCTTGGCCCCGACCGCGGGGACCTTGACCGTCCACACCGGACCACCCTCCTCGCCGGTGCGGTAGCGCACGGTGACGCCCCAGCGGATGAGGCGCAGGTCGACGGTGTCGTAGTACGTCGCCTGCAGCCGCTGCGGGGGCAGGACGACCGCCGGTGAGCCGTTGGCCGCAACGGTGAGATCGGGCAGCCTGAAGGTCGGCGGCGCGACGAGCTTCACCTCGCGCTCGATGCCGACCGTCACGGCGACGTCACGGGAACGAGGTTCTCGGACTGGCGGCGCGCCCCCCGTTCGAGCGCGAGCTGTTGGAGGCGGCGGTGGGCGCCGACGCCGTCGCCGGCCGGGAGCTTGGTCCACGCGCCTTCGGCGTCGAGGGTCCAGGCCTGGCTGCGGTCGGCCAGGTTCACGTCGAGGATCTCCTTGAGGCGCTCCTGAAGCTCGGGATCCTCGATGGGGACGAGGACCTCGACCCGGCCGTCGAGGTTCCTCGGCATCATGTCGGCCGAGCCGATGAAGTAGCGCACCGACCCCGACGCGGGGTCGCCGAAAGCGAAGATCCGCGAGTGCTCGAGATAGCGGCCGACCAATGACCGCACCCGGATGCGCTCGGACAGGCCCGGCACGCCGGGCCGCAGGCAGCAGATCCCGCGCACGACGAGGTCGATCTCGGCACCGGCCTCCGACGCCTGGTAGAGGGCGTCGATCACCGTCTCGTCGACCAGGTTGTTCATCTTGAGGACGATGCGGCCGCCCTCGTGGGCCTGCTCGTCGATCAGCTCGACGATGCGCTCACGCAGCTTGGCCGGCGCGACGAGCAGCTTGCGGTACTTGGTGCGACGGCTGTAGCCGGTGAGGAAGTTGAACAGGTCGGTGAGATCGGCCCCGACCTCCGGCGCCGAGGACAGCAGGCCCACGTCCTCGTACATGCGCGCCGTCTTCGGGTTGTAGTTGCCGGTGCCCACGTGCCAGTAGCGACGGATGCCGTCCTCCTCCTGCCTGACCACGAGGCACGTCTTGGAGTGCGTCTTGAGGCCGACCAGCCCGTAGACGACATGCACGCCCGCTTCCTCGAGGGCGCGGGCCCAGGCGATGTTGGCCTGCTCGTCGAAGCGGGCTTTGAGCTCGACCAGGGCGACAACCTGCTTGCCGCGTTCGGCGGCGCGGATCAGCGCCTTGATGATCGGGCTGTCACCCGAGGTGCGGTACAGGGTGAGCTTGATGGCGAGGACGTGCGGGTCAGCGGCGGCCAGCTTGATGAACGCCTCGACCGACGTGGTGAACGAGTCGTAGGGATGATGCACGAGCACATCGCGCTCGCGCAGCACCGCGAACAGGTCGGCGGGCGTGTCGTCCGTGCGCGCCAGCGCCGGCTGGGTGATCGCCGTCCACTTGTCGTCCTTGAGCTCGGGCCGGTCGAGCTCGTACACCGACCACAGCCCGCCCAGGTCGAGGGGCCCGTGCATGCGGTAGACGTCGTCGGGGCCGAGCTCGAGCTCCCGCATCAGCAGCTCTTCGACCTCGTCGGACGTGGCATGGTCGATCTCGAGCCGTACCGCCTTGCCGAACCGGCGCCGGCGCAGCTCCATCTCCACCGCAGCCAGCAGGTCGTCGGCCTCCTCCTCCTCGAGAGTGAGGTCGGCGTTGCGGATGACGCGGAATGGGAACTGACACTCGACGTCCATGCCCGGGAACAGCACGTCGAGGTGGGAGGCGATCACCTGCTCGAGGGGCACGAAGCGCTCGCCGTCAGGCATGACGATGAAGCGGGGCAGGAGCGGCGGCACCTTCACGCGCGCGAACCGGCGCTGGCCGGTGGTCGGATCGCTGACGATGAGCGCCAGGTTGAGCGACAGGTTCGAGATGTACGGAAACGGATGCCCGGGGTCGACGGCGAGGGGCGTGAGCACCGGGAAGATGCGCTCCTCGAAGACCTGCACGAGGTGGACACGGTCGTCGTCGTCGAGCGACTCCCAGTCCGACAGCCGGATGCCGACGTCGTTCAGCCCGGGCACCACCTCCTCGAGAAAGGTCCGGGCCTGCTCGTTGACGAGCTCGGCCACCCGGTCACTGATGGCGTGGAGTTGGTCAGCCGGGCTCATGCCGTCGGGCGATGTGCCGGTGACGCCAGCAACGACCTGGTCCTTGAGACCGGCGACGCGCACCATGAAGAACTCGTCGAGGTTCTGCCCGAAGATGGCCAGGAACTTGGCCCGCTCGAGCAGAGGAACCTCGGGCTCGCGTGTGAGCGCGAGGACACGGGCGTTGAAGTCCAGCCACGACATCTCACGGTTCAGCAGTCGCAGGTCGACGTTCGCTGGATCGGAGTCAGTCCTGGAGGCCTCGGCCGGCTCGGATTCGAGGACGTCGGAGAGGTCCTCGATCTGACTGGCCATCACCCAACCGTACTCCCGCGAAAGCCGTTTCCGTCTGGGTGCGATCAGGCCCGTTCAGCTGCCATCAAGGCGGCCCCGGTGGCCCCGCCACGATCTCCGAGCTCGCCGGGAATCACCCGCAAGGCCGACCCCTCGACGAAGAGTCGACTGCGGGTGGCCTGCTCGATCCGGCCCACGAACGTGGGGCCCAAGCGGTCCGCGAGGCCGCCCCCCACGACCACCAGTGGAAGGTCCAGGAGGGTGACGGTCGACGCGATGGCGACTCCGAGCGCGACCACCGCCTCGTCGAGCAACTCGATGGTGACAGGGTCGCCCGCGGCCAGCGCCTTGGCGAACACGCCCGAGGTCATGCGCTTGGCCGGCGCCAGGTCGACGAGCTGGGTGTCGCGGCCTTCGGCCTCGAGATCGCGGGCCCGCTTCTCGAGCGACGCCCTTCCTGCGTAGGCCTCCAGATGGCCCTTCCCGCCACAGCCGCACTGGCGGCCGTGCTGGTCGACGATGACGTGGCCGATCTCGCCGGCCAGCCCCGTCTGCCCGCGTCGCAGGTCGCCGTCGAGGATCAGGCCGCCGCCGACGCCCGTGCCCACGAACACGCCGAGCAGGTCGCTGGCGCCCCGTCCCGCGCCGACGCGGTGCTCGGCGAGCGTGCCCACGTTCACGTCGTTGTCGACGGCCACCCGCACACCGTCGAGCGCGTCGCTGATGGCGGGCCCGAGCGCGAAGGGCTCGACCCACCCGTGCAGGTTCGGTGCCTGCTGCACCGTGCCAGTCTCGGTGTCGACGACGCCGGGAGCGCCGACGCCGACCGCCTTCACCGAGTCGGTCTCGAGATTCCGCACCATCGCCGCGATGGCATCGACCACCGCGAGGGGGCCGCCCTGGGTCGGCGTCTTCACCTTGGTCTCGGCGACGACCTCGGCGCCCTTCAGCAGGACGCCGTAGATCTTGGTCCCGCCGAGGTCGACCCCTATGTACACGCGCCGGAGCTAATCGTCGTCTTCGGGGATGCCGAGGTCCCACTCGAGCAAGAGGTTCTCGCGCTCGGCGTCGCGAGCCACCCGCTCACGGTTGCGCCGGAACTGCGGGTCGTGGGGCGGCAGGAGCACCAGACGGGCCTGAGCCCGCTGGCGGAACTCCTCGATGACGTGGCGGTCGCCGAAGTCCGATTGGATCTCCCAGTGCGGCGCGACCGGCCCGAGGTACACCACGCGGACGTGCCCCCGAGGCGGTTCGGGCGGGGCTTCGACGTCTTCGGGTGTCACGGACATGGCATGAGGCTACCGGGTGCCCGTGGGGCGACTCCCGAGCGTGACCGTCGCCGTGCTCGTGTCCTCGCTCCGTTTGAACGTCACCTCGACCTTGTCGCCGGGGTGCTTGGCGCGCACCGCGCTCACCAACTGATCGGCGCTGGTGATCTCTCTTCCGTCGAACTCGGTGATGACGTCGCCGCGCCGGATGCCGGCCTGGTCGGCGGGCGACCCCGGCACGATCTGAGCAACGATCGCGCCGCGATCGGTGCTGAAACCGAACTGGTCGGCGATCTCGGGCGTGAGGGTCTGGCTCTGCACACCGAGGTACCCGGGGTTGCCCTCCGCCGCCGTCCCCGCCCGCAGCTCGGCCAGCAACGGCTTGACCGTGTCGATGGCGATGGCAAACCCGATGTTCTGGGCCAGCTCGTTGCCGCTGGACTGGATGACGGCGGTGTTGATGCCGACGACCGCGCCGTCGGCGTTGACGAGGGGGCCGCCCGAGTTGCCGGGGTTGATGGCGGCGTCGGTCTGGATGAGGTTCGTGAGCGTTCTGCCTTCGCCGGCATCGAGCTCGCGGCCGAGGGCGGAGACGATGCCCTCGGTGACCGTCGGGCCACCGGGCAGCGCGAGGGCGTTGCCGATGGCGACCACGCTGTCGCCCACGAGCAGCTTCGACGAGTTGCCCAGCTCGACCGTCTCGAGGTTGCTGGCGCCGCGGATCTTGAGCAGGGCGATGTCGTCATCCGGGCGGCGCCCGACGACGTCCGCGTCGCGAGCATCACGCTCGCCGTCGAGCGTCACCTTGATCGACGTCGTTCCGTCTGGCACCACGTGCGCGTTGGTGATGACCTCGCCGTTGGGCGTGATGACGATGCCCGTCCCCGCGCCGCGCTGGGGGAAGCGCTGGAACAGGTCGCGGGGGTCGAAGGCCTCGGTGCGGATGGCGACAACGCCGGGCTCGACCTTGGCGATGATGCCGTGGATGTCCCGGGGCTTGGCGACGACGCTGCCGCCTGCCGATCGAGTCACCGTCGACGTCGCGGTCGGGTCGTCGTCGAGGGCCGCGACCAGCCCGCCGCCCGCCAGGCCACCGATCAGGGCGGCGACGGCGGCCACCACGCCCACGCGGCCCCACGACCGGCCCGGCGCCGGGGCTGGGGCAGGCACGGCGGGCGGCTCGTCAGGCGGGGCCTCCAGCGGCTCAACCGGGGGCACGTCGGCCGTGACGGGGTCAGGGTTCTCGACGGCGGGGTGCGGGAGGGTGGGGTCTGGGTCGATCTGGATGGTCGGATCGTCTTCCACGTCTCACAGCTTCGCCCATCAGGCGGCAATAGCGCCGTCGAGCGGCATGGAATCCGAGGGCCGCCACGACTCCGGACACATTCCCGGAACCTTTTTGGCGAGTTCAACCGTTGAACAGGGTAAGACGGTGAGCGTGACCGACGGAGGAATCATGGAAACGGGCTGGATGGCCAGGGGAAAGTGCCGCGACCTGCCCCCCTCGACCTTCTTTCCCAGCGACGGGGTCGGCGTCGACGCCGCCCGTCAGGTCTGCGCCGAATGTCCGGTTCGCGAGGCGTGCCTGGAGTACGCGTTGGAGCACCGCGTCGACCACGGCGTCTGGGGCGGCACCTCGGAGCGGGAACGGCGCCGCATCTCCCGCCAGCGCCGGCTGGCCGGCACCACTACCCCCGGCTGAGCGTCTCCACCAGCTCACGCGCCGTCTGACGGAGGCGCTGCCCGGTCGACAGTGATCGGGCCGGCCGCATCGACGCGGCGGCGGCGAGGACGTCGGCAGGCAGGCCATCGCCGACAACCGTGAACGTCGAGCCCCCCGCCTGCCAGGTGAGGAGCCGGCCTCCCGGCCACACGTAGCTGCGGGCCTGGTGCCCGTCGACGGTGGTGGCCCGACCGGCGGTGGGCAGTGCATCCCAGTTCAGGTGGCCGGGCTGCTCGAACACCGACAGGCCGTACACGCCGTCGCCGTAGACGACCTGGATCACCGATCCCCGCCGGTACACGCCGACGCGTTCGTAACCGCCGTCGAGGGTGGCGGGCGCCCGGTAGGGAGCGGGAACCCGCGAGCCCATCACAGACGCCGACTCGGCACGGAACTGCTTCGGCATTCCGCTCCTGGTCGTGCCAGTGTTCGGCTCGAACGAGGTGAACTCGACGCGGCGGACGAGTGCGCCCCGATCGTCGAGCTGCTCCCGCCGGAGGACGACTCCGAGCTCGCGGTCGACAGCCACGCTCTCGCGCAACCGCGCGCGGTGGAAGACGTGCAGCGCGACGGTCGGTCGACCCGCCACCACTGGTCCGTCGCCGCGCCGCACCGTGTACTTGGAGGTCGACGGCTGGCGGATGGCCCCGGCCGGCGCCAGGTCGGTCCAGCCACCTGACATCCGCACGACGTGGAACCCGAAGGTCTTGATGATCGGCACCGGCCCATCGATCGTCATCTCGCCGTGGTCGCACCGCACGGTGACGACCGTCTCGCGGACGGCCGCGCCGTCCACCCACGTCACGGCCAGGCTGCCGTTGAACGACGCCTTCTCCGTGGCTCGGCGAGCGTCGTCGAGGGGCCCGGCCGAGGCGCCCGCGGTCGGCGCAAGTCCGATCGTCACCGCGACCGCGAGCAAAGGAACGACGCGCCTCACGGTCGGAACGACACCGGCAGGACCGAGGGCGGACCGAGGTTCGTCACCGGATCGCCGCCCGGCGTGGCGGTGGCGTGGGCCTCCACGAAGCGGCCGACGGGCGGGGCCACGCCGTCGCTGCGCGGGGTGACGGCGAGGCCGACGGCGGCAGCGACCGCGGCTGCGGCGGCGAAGACCGCCGCCGGGCGTCGCCGCCGGTCGGCGCGGACGAGGCCCTCGACGAAACCGAAGGGTGGCTCGATGGGCGGCAGGCCCCGCACCAGCGACCGCATCGCGGCCGTCCTGGCCATCTCGGTGCGGCAGTCCGGGCACCCGGCCAAGTGGGCCTCGGCCGCCGCTCGCTCGCCTGCGGTCAGCTCGCCGTCCAGGAGCGCGGACACCAGGTCCCCCAGATGATTCATGCCAACGCCTCCCGGAGCAGAGCTCGGCCCCG
This sequence comes from Actinomycetota bacterium, assembly GCA_041166245.1. Classification (GTDB taxonomy): domain Bacteria; phylum Actinomycetota; class Acidimicrobiia; order Acidimicrobiales; family JAFATL01; genus JBEEFP01. Next base: position 38,107 of record JBEEFQ010000152.1, read on the forward strand.
ATGGATGCGACTCCGAACGGTGCCGATGGGCACGCCCAGCGACTCGGCGATCTCGGCGTAGCCGAGGCCGACCACGTCCGAGAGCACGACTGCGGCGCGGAAGTCCTCGGGGAGGGCGATCAGCGCCGCCTGCACGTCTTCGGGCAGCGCCGTCGCCTCGAGCGCCTCGTCAGCACCGACGCTCGGTGGGACGACCCGGTCGGGCTCGTCGGGGAGGGCTTCGAGGGGCCGACGGCGCCGGCGCCGCACGTCATCGAGGAAGGCGTTCGTCGTGATGCGGCTCAACCACCCTTCCATCGATCCGGGCCGGTACGTCGGCAGTCCTCGGCGGACGCGGAGGAGCACGTCCTGCACGAGGTCCTGGGCATCGGCCTCGTTACCGGTCAATCGATAGGCGACTGTGAAGATGAACCGCCCATAGCGGCGGGCGACCTCTTCCCAGTCGGGAACCGACTGCTCGTCCTTGTCCACCAGGGGAACGTCGGGCGTGCGGTCCCGGGTTCCCGAGACCGGCCGGACTAGGTGTCCTTGGTCTTGCCGTCCTTGGCCGGATCCTCGTCGCGGCCGCCCTCGGCGATGCCGTCCTTGAACTCCTTGGACGCCTGGCCGAGCGACCGGGCCAGCTTCGGCAGACGGGTCGAACCGAAGAGGAGCAGCACGACCACGAGGATGATGATCAGTTCGGGAGCTCCGAGGCCACCCATAGCGACTCCTACGGTAAAGCCGACGCGATCAGGTCGATGTCGTCGGGTTCAGACACTCCGAACGGTAGCGCCCCCAGGCCCACTACGAACGTCGACACGCCCAGCTCGGCCCACCGTCCGAGCTGGTCGCGCACGTGCTCGGCGGTGCCCACCAGGCGGCCCTCGCGGAACTGCTCCAGCGACACGCCGTCCAGGACGCCGGGCGGGGTCGCGGCCCGCAGGCGCTCCCAACGCCGCGCGATGTCGGCGTCGTCGGTGCCCACGAGGGTGGTGAGCCCCAGCGAGCGGGTCACGGTGGCGGGGTCGCGCCCTGCTGCTTCGCAGGCCCGATCCAGGACATCGAGCCGCTCGCGGTAGGCGTCGGGCGTCCACACCCAGACGGTGTTCCACCCGTCGGCATGGCGGGCGGCGACGTCCAGCAGACGGTCGCCTTTGCCGCCGACCCAGATCGGAGGGCCGGGCTGCTGGTGGGGGGCCGGACGGGTCGCACCGCTGCTGCACATGGCCCTGATGACGTCGACGGTCTCGGCCAGCTGGCGCAGGCGCACGCCGGGCCGCTCGAACTTCACCCCGGCCTCGACGTACTCCGGCTCGAACCAGCCGGCACCGATGCCAGCGATCAGGCGGCCGGCCGCGATGCGGTCGAGAGTGGCGAGAGCCTTGGCCAGCACCTTGGGCGGACGGAGCTGGGCGCAAAGCACGAGGGTGCCCACGCGCACAGTCGGCGCGGCCCGGGCGATGGCAGCCAGCGCGACGAGGGGGTCGACGGCGCGATGCGGGCCGGGCGGTCCGTCGTACTTGAAGTCCATCGACAGGTAGAGGTGGTCGGCCAGCCACACAGACGTGAAACCGAGCTGCTCGGCCCGCACCGCCGTCTCGCAGGTCTTCTCCCACGGAGGCGGGTTCTCAGTGTCCGACGCGTAGTCGAACTGCGGCAGGGCCAGGCCGACGTCCATCGTGTGCGAGCGTAGGGCTGGTGCTCGAGTGCGTGATCAACGTGAGTGAGGGGCGGCGGCCCGACATCCTGGAGCGGGTGGCCGACGCCGCCGGCCCCGCGCTCCTCGACCTGCACGCCGACTACGACCACAACCGCGCGGTCCTCACCTTGAGCGGGCCCGACGTGCGTGACGCGGCGCGCGCCGTCGCCACGGCCGCGGTCGAGGCCATCGATCTCGGGTCGCACTTCGGCGCCCACCCGCGCACCGGCGCGGTCGACGTGGTGCCCTTCGTGCCCCTCGCCCGTTCGTCGATGGGCGAGGCGATCGACGAGCGCGATGCGTTCGCGGCGTGGATGCAGGACGAGCTGGCGGTGCCGTGTCGCACGTATGGCGCGGGCGGCCTGTCGCTGCCGGAGCTGCGGGCCGAGCTGCGGGGCGTGGCCGGCCATCCGACCGCGGGCGTGTGCTGTGTCGGCGCCCGTCCCGTGCTGGTGGCCTACAACGTGTGGCTGCGCGAGGACATCGGGGTGGAAGTGGCCCGAGCGATAGCGGCCGAGCTCCGGGGCGACGCCGTTCGCGCGCTCGGTCTCGACGTCGGCGGCCGGGCCCAGGTGTCGTTCAACCTGATCGATCCGACAACCGTCGGCCCGGACGTTGCTTTTGATGCCGTTGCCACGCGAGCCGCGGTGGCGCGAGCCGAGCTGGTGGGGCTGGTGCCGGCGAGCGTGCTCGACGCCATTGCCCCCGAGCGGTGGGTTGAGCTCGACCTGGCGCCGTCATCAACGATCGAAGCCCGCCTCGAAGAGGCGGGCTTCGACAGGGGAAGCTTTGGGTGAAACCGGACTGCGTGGTGCGGCGGTGGCGCCGGCGGATCGTGG
>JBEEFQ010000153.1:0-22228 GCA_041166245.1 Actinomycetota bacterium
GCGTGCTCGGCGGCATGACGGACGAGGCCGACGAGTTCATCCGCGCCTTGATGACCGACATGAAGGACAGCCAGATGGCGGTGCCGCCCGCATGACCCTGCGGGGGATGCTCAGCGTCGACCAGCTCACCGAGCTGGTGAGCGGGGACGAGATCGACACCGTCGTCGTCGGGTTCTCGGACCACTACGGCCGGCTGTGCGGCAAGCGCTATGACGCCGAGTTCTTCCTCGAGGAGGTCGTCGGCCATGGCACCCACGGGTGCGACTACCTGCTCACCACCGACATGGAGATGGAACCCGTCCCCGGCTACGCCTTCGCCAACTGGGAGCTCGGGTACGGCGACATGCACCTTGTCCCAGATCTCCCGACGCTGCGGCGGTGCAGCTGGCTCGACCGCACCGCTTTGGTGCTGTGCGACGTGGAAGACGTGGCCGTCGCGCCGCGGTCGGTGCTGCGGCGCCAGGTCGACCTCGCCGGCGAGCAGGGCCTGTCGGCCATGGCGGCCACCGAGCTGGAGTACTACCTCTACGCCACGTCGTACCGAGACGCGGCGGCGGCCGGGTACCGCGACCGGGACCTGGAGCCCGCGGGGTGGTACCTCGAGGACTACCAGCTGCTGCAGGGCACCCGCACCGAGGCGTTCACCGCCGCGGTGCGGCGCCACCTGCGCGACTCGGGCGTGCCCGTCGAGAACTCGAAGGGTGAGTGGGGTCTGGGCCAGCACGAGCTGAACGTGCGTTACGCCGAGGCGGTCGAGATGGCCGATCGCCACGTCGTCTACAAGCAGTGTCTCAAGGAGGTGGCCGAGCAGCAGGGGGCCAGCGTCACCTTCATGGCCAAGGTCGCGGCCGACAAGGCCGGGTCGAGTTGCCACGTGCACATGAGCCTTTGGCGCGACGGTGCCAACGTCTTTGCCGGAGAGAGCGACCAGTTCCGTTGGTTCCTCGGCGGCTGCCTGGCCCGGGTGCCCGACGTGATGGTGCTCTTCGCGCCGACCATCAACAGCTACAAGCGCTACGTGGACGCGTCTTGGGCGCCGACGCGCATCGCGTGGAGCGTCGACAACCGCACCGCCGGCTTCCGGGTGGTGGGCTCAGGCGACTCGCTGCGGGTCGAGTGCCGCATCCCCGGCGCCGATTGCAACCCCTACCTGGCGCTGGCCGGGCTGCTGGCCGCCGGCCTCGACGGCATCGCCAACCAGACCGAGCCGCCCGAGCGCTTCGTGGGCGACGTGTACGCGGCGGGCGACCTGCCCCATGTCCCCCGCACCCTGCACGAGGCCGTCGACCTGTTCGAGGCCAGCGCCTTCGCCAAGGCCGCCTTCGGCGAGGAGGTCGTGCAGCACTACACCCACTTCTTCCGCACCGAGCAGGCCGCCTACGACGCCGCCGTCACCGACTGGGAGCGCCGCCGCTACTTCGAGCGCATCTGAGCCGCGTTCTCGAGGCAATACGTGGCGGATTCCGCCACGTATTGCCTCGAGATCACCACGCGTTCCAGTGGACCACCGTGTCGAGGGGTTCGCGGCGGGCGGGTTTGAAGTCGGTGCCCTGGGTGTAGCCGACGGCGATGAGGGCGAGCTGGGTGACCTCGGCGAAGGGGATGCCGACGATGGCCGCCGCCTCCTCCTCGAACATGAGGTGCAACGAGGTCCATGAGGTGCCGAGGCCGCGCTCGCGTGCGGCGAGCATGAAGCTCCATGCCGCGGGGAGCACCGAGCCGTACATGGACGCAGCGGCCATGTTGGGCGCGCCGTCGATGCGCATGGCCAGACAGGGGATGAGCATGGCCGGCACCTCGCCCATGCGGTCGGCCAGGTAGCGGGCCGAGTCCATGACCCGGTCCTGTTGGGCGACTCGCGTCGGGTCGCTCCCGCCGTAGATCTTGGCTGCGTTCTGGGGCATCTGCTCGTAGATGTCGAAGGCCCGCCGGTAGACGTCGCCCAGCGCCTTCTTCTTCTGGGCGTCCGTGACCACGACGAACTGCCAGTTCTGGGCGTTCGACCCGGTGGGCGCCTGCAGCGCGAGGTCGAGGCACTCGCGCAGGACATCGTCGTCGACAGGCCGGTCGAAGTCGAGGCGCTTGCGCACCGAGCGGGTGGTGGAGAGCAGCTCGTCGGCCGCGAGATTGAGCTTGGTCACACCGGCATGTTGGCCGCTTCGGCCAGCTTCCGCTCGCGAGCGAGCAGGAACAGCGGCAACGCGACCGAGAGCGCCACCGTCGGGGTGAGGAGGTAGTACAGCCACAGGTTGGCGATGCCGAGCCGTCGCCCCTCGACCCAGAAGAGCACGAACGCAGCCACACAGACGAACACCAGGTCGTTGGCCAGCGAGGCCGCGGCCGGGTTGGCGTAGCCCGCCTTCAGGAACCCCCAGATCCCACCGTTGTCCTCCTGCAGGATGAACCGGATGTTCTGCGACCAGGTAGCGACGAGCGCCCCGGCCGCGATGGCCCCGTAGACGATGCCCAGCTCGCGGTGCTGGTGGGACAGGGCGGTCGCCATGGCGCCTCCTTCGTTGGGGACGGGCGCCGTTCTACTCCTTAGGCTGGCGGCGTGCTCCGGACCCGGTTCACGGAGATGTTCGACCTGACCTACCCGGTCATGTCGGCGCCCATGGCGCTGCACAGTGGCGGAACGCTCGCGGCCGCCGTCTCGGCCGCCGGCGGGCTGGGCTCGTTCGGCGGGGTCCACCCGGTCAAGGGGCCCGAGTGGATCGAGAGCGAGATCGCCATCATCCGCGCCGCCACCGACAGGCCGTTCGCGGTCGGGTTCATCACCCCGTTCTTGGGCTTCACGCCGGCCATGTTCGAGGCGACCCTGGCCGGTGCTCCGGCCGCGGTTGCGTTCTCGTTCTCCGACCCCGCGCCGTTCGCGGCCCAGACCCGCGCCACCGGTGCTCGGGTGATCTGCCAGGTGCAGGACCACGAGGGCGCGGAGCTGGCCGTCGCGGCCGGAGCCGATGTTCTCGTCGCCCAGGGCACCGAGGCGGGCGGCCACACCGGCACGATGGGCCTGCTGCCCTTCCTCGCCTCCGTCGTGGCGCGCTATCCCGACGTCCCGGTGCTCGCAGCGGGAGGCATCGCGGATGGGCGATCGCTCGCCGCCGTCCTCACTGCCGGCGCCGACGGTGCATGGGTCGGCACCGCCTTCCTCGCGACTCCCGAGGCGACCGAGGTCCACGACGCCCACAAGCGACTGATCGTGGAGAGCGACGGTGGCGACACGGTGTTCACGCGCGCCTACGACATCGCATCGGGTCTCCCGTGGCCCGCGGCCATCGGTGAGCGGGTTCGGCGCAACCGGTTCACCGACTCCTGGGCGGAGCGGGAGGCCGAGCTGCGGGCGCACCCGCCGGCTCCGCCATCGCGAGCGAACCCGTTCGAGCACCCGCCTGATCCCGCCACCGACGCGGTGCTGTACGGCCAGGGCGCGGGCTCCGTGACCGCGGTGCGCCCCGCCGGCGAGGTCCTCCGCAACATCTGCGACGAGGCCGAGGCCATCCTCCGCGCCCGCCCCGAGTCCCTCCTCGACTGACCCCGCTCGTTCTTTGGCGCGTCACCCCCATATATCCGGGCCTACGCGCCAAAGAACGGAGGGGTGAGGTGGTGGGACAGGTCGCCGGTCAGGTCGACGAGGAAGCGGCGCTCGGAGAAGTGCCAGCCGGTGCCGTCGCGCTCGAAGCGGTCGACGTAGCGGCCGGCGATGATGGGCTGGAGCGGGAACCGGTCGACGGCCTGCAGCACCACGTAGGAGGAGCGGGCGACGAGCATCCCTGCGTCCTCCTCCTCGATGGCCGTGTTGAGCACCAGGTGCTTGGTGCGGGGGCTGCCGTCGTGGAGCTGTTCCGTCGACGCGTAGAAGGCGGCCACCGCCTCGGCGCCCCGCGCCAGCTCGTTGCCGTGCTCGTCGGCCAGGCGGCCGCGGGCGAAGAGGGCGCCGACTCCCTCGAAGTCGCCGGCGTCGATGCGCTCGCAGTACTGGCCGAGCAGGGTGCGGATGCGGTCGCCGTCGCTGAGCACGGCCCCCAGCATCGCACCCCGACTCCATAGGATCCGGTCCATGAGGCTCGCGCACAAGGTCGCGTTGATCACCGGGGCGGGCAGCGGCATCGGCCGGGAGGCGGCGCTGCAGTTCGCAGGGGCAGGGGCGGCCGTCGTCGTCGTCGACGTGCACGCCGCTGCCGCGTCGGAGACATGCACTCTCGTCGAGGGGCAAGGTGGCAACGCCCTCCCCTTCCCCGCCGACGTCAGCAAGGCCGGGGACTGTGACGCCATGGTCGCTTTCGCCGAGGAGGAGTTCGGCGGCCTGCACGTGCTGTGGAACAACGCTGGGATCATGCTGGCGAGCGACGACGACGCGGTCAGCACCGACGAGGCGACGTGGGACCAGACCATGGACGTCAACGCCAAGGGGGTGTTCCTCGGGTGCAAGGCCGGCGTGCCCGCCCAGCGCCGGGCGGGCGGCGGCTCGATCATCAACACCGCGAGCTTCGTCGCCCACATGGGGGCGGCCACGCCCCAGATCGCCTACACGGCGAGCAAGGGTGCGGTGCTCTCGCTCACCCGTGAGCTGGCGGTCATCCACGCCCGCGAAGGCATCAGGGTCAACGCCATCTGCCCCGGTCCGCTGCGCACCGAGCTGCTGATGAAGGTGCTCGACACCGACGAGAAGCAGCAGCGCCGGCTCGTGCACATCCCCATGGGTCGCTTCGGGGAGGCGGCCGAGATCGCCAAGGCCGCGCTGTTCCTCGCGTCGGACGAGTCGTCGTTCATGACGGGGGCGTCGCTCGTCGTCGACGGGGGGATCACCGCGGCCTACGTGACGCCCCAATGAGCGACGTTCTCGGGCAGGCGGCGGAGGCCCAGCGCGGGTGGCAGCGCGTCCCGATCGCGGAACGAGTGGCGCGCTGTTCGGCCATGGTCGCCCGCCTGGTCGACAGGGCCGACGAGCTCGGACGCGAGCTGACCGAACAGATGGGCCGGCCCATCGCCCAGAGCCCCAACGAGATCCGGCGCGGCTTCCGGGAGCGGGCCGAGCACATGACCGCCATCGCCCCCGACGCCCTGGCCGACGTGCGCATCGACGACGCTCGCTTCATCCGCCGCCAGCCCCTCGGCGTGGTGCTGGTGCTGGCGCCGTGGAACTACCCGTGGCTCTCGTCGGTCAACGCGGTCGTGCCCGCCCTGCTCGCGGGCAACGCCGTCGTGCTCAAGGCGTCGAGCCAGACCCCGCTGGTCGCTACTCGCTACGTGGAGGAAGCCGACGGCCTGCCCCTCTTCGCAACCGACGCCGACCACGACGGCGTCGCCGCCATGATCGGCGACCCCCGGACCGCGTTCGTCGCCTTCACCGGATCCGTCGAGGGCGGCCACGCCGTGCAGCGGGCCGCGGCGGGCCGCTTCATCGCCGCCAACCTCGAGCTGGGCGGCAAGGACCCGGCCTACGTGCGCGCCGATGCCGACATCGCCCGCACGGTGGAGGAGCTGGCCGACGGCGCCTTCTTCAACGCCGGGCAGTCGTGCTGCGGGGTCGAGCGCATCTACGCCCACCGCGACGTCTACGACGACGTCGTCGCAGGGCTGGTCGACGCGGCCAACGCCCTGCGGCTCGGCGACCCCCTCGATCCCGCGACCACGCTCGGGCCGATGGTGCGCCCGTCGGCGGCCGACTTCGTGCGCGGCCAGCTCGACGAAGCGTCGAGCAAGGGCGCCACGCTGCTGGTGGACGAGCGCAACTTCGAGGCCTCCAGACATGGCACCGCGTATCTGGCACCCCAGGTGGTGGTGGACGTGGACCACGGCATGCGGGTGATGACCGAGGAGACGTTCGGTCCCGCCGTCGGTGTCATGAAGGTCGACGATGACGACGAGGCCGTCGAGCTCATGAACGACAGCGCCTACGGACTCACGGCGTCGGTGTGGTCGGCCGATGCGGACGCGGCAGTGGCCATCGGCGACCGCATCGACACCGGCACCGTGTACCTCAACCGCTGCGACTACCTCGATCCCGCGCTGGCGTGGACGGGCGTGAAGGACTCGGGCCGGGGCGTGTCGTTGTCCCGCCTGGCCTACGAAGCGCTGACCCGGCCCAAGTCGTTCAACCTCAGGACGCAGTGGTGAAGTGCATCGGCCTGCTCGAGTGCGACCATGTCGACGCTCGCTTCCGCGATGTGACCGACGACTACGCCGCGCTCTTCGCGGCGCTGCTGCCCGAGGTCGAGCTCATCCCCTATGACGTGGTCAACGGGCAGCTGCCGTGCGCTCCCGACGAGTGCGACGGCTGGCTGGCCACCGGGTCCCGCCACTCGGTGTACGAGGACCTCGACTGGATCGCGTCCGCCGCCCGGTTCGTGCGGGACGTGCGCGCCGCCGAGATCCCGTTCGTCGGCGTGTGCTTCGGTCACCAACTGCTGGCGCATGCGTTGGGCGGCACGGTGGCCCGCCACGACGGCGGGTGGGGCGCAGGCATCAGGCGCCTCGACATCGTGCGCACGGAGTCGTGGATGGAGCCGGCGGCCGACGCGTGCCAACTCCACTTCATGCACCAGGACCAGGTGACGGAAGCACCGGACGGAGCGATCGTTCTCGGCCGTGCCGACCACTGCGAGGTCGCCATGTTCCGCGTGGGCGACACCATGCTCGGCGTGCAGGCCCATCCCGAGTTCACCGTCGCCTACGCCGAGGCCCTGCTCACCGACCGCACCGAGCGCATCGGCGGCGACCGCGCCACCGAGGCGCTGGCGTCGCTGACCACGCCCACCGACGAAGCGGTGGTCGCCGCCTGGGTGGCACGATTCCTGACTCCGTGACTGAGATGCAACCGTGACTGACCGCTACGCCCTCTGCATCGACCTCGGAACGGGCGGGCCCAAGGTCGGCTTCGTCTCGCTCACTGGTCGACTGGTGTGGTCGACGCACGCAGCCGTCGACACCGCATACGTCGCGGGCGGCGGTGCCACCCAGGACGCCGAGCACTGGTGGCGACTGGTGTGCGACCTCACCCGTGAGGGACTGGCGTCAGGCGCGGTCGACCCTGCGGAGGTCGCCGCGGTCAGCGTGACCGGCCAGTGGGCCAGCACCGTCCCAGTGGACGGCAACGGCAAGCCCGTCGCGCCGTGCGTGCAGTGGATGGACACCCGTGGCGCCAAGCACATCCGCAAGCGCATCGGGGGCAAGGTGGCGGGCTACGCCCCTCGGGCCATCGCCACATGGGTGCGCCGCACGGCCGGGGCCCCGTCGCTGAGCGGCGCCGACCCGATCAGCCACATGCTGCACCTGCGCGAGGACGAGCCCGACGTGCATCGTGCCGCTCGCTGGTACCTCGAACCGGTCGACTACCTGTCGATGCGATTCACCGGCATCCCGGCCGCGTCGCACGCGTCGATGACAGCGGCGTGGCTCACCGACAACCGCTCGCTCGACACCATGGCGTACGACGACGACCTCGTCGCGCTGGCGGGCGTCGACCCGGCCAAGCTGCCGCCCCTCGTGCCCACCGGATCGGTGATCGGTCCCGTCGCGCCGGCCGTCGCGGCCGAACTCGGGCTGCCCGACGGCGTGCAGGTGGTGACGGGCACGCCCGACCTGCACTCGGCCGCGTGCGGGGCCGGCGCGGTCGTCGACTTTCACGCGCACATGGCCATAAGCACCACGTCATGGATCAGCTGTCCGGTGCCGTTCAAGAAGACCGACATCTTCCACCAGATCGCGACCGTGCCCGGCCTCGGCGTGGCCGGGGACCGCTACGTCATCGCCGACAACCACGACACGTCGGGCCTCTGCCTGCAGTGGCTGCGCGACACCATCCTGCCGGGCTCGCACTACGACGAGCTCAACCAGCTGGCGGCCGAGGTTGCCCCCGGCAGTGGCGACGTGCTGTTCACGCCCTGGCTGACCGGTGAGCGGACCCCCATCGACGACCGCAACGCGCGCGGTGGGTTCCACAATGTTTCGCTGTCGACGTCGAAGGCCGATCTGGTGCGGGCGGTGATGGAGGGCGTGGCCTACAACGACCGGTGGCTGCTCGAGTCGGTCGAGAAGTTCGCCAAGCGCAAGCTCGACCACATCCGCATCATCGGCGGCGGCGCCCAGTCCGACCTGTGGTGCCAGATCCACGCCGACGTGATGGATCGCACCATCGAGCGGGTGGCCCAGCCCTGGTTCGCCAACCTCAAGGGCGCGGCCATCTTCGCGGGGCTCGCCCTCGGAGCGGTCCGCCCCGAGCAGGTGCACGGCCTGGTCGAGGTCGACCGGGTCTTCCACCCCGACCCGTCCACCCGCCAGGTCTACGACCGGCTCTACGCCGAGTTCCCCGGGCTGTACAAGGCCCAGAAGGGCATGTTCAAGCGCCTCAACCTCCGAAAGCGGTAGATCGGACCCAAACCTCACGCCTCGTCGTCGCTTTTTCCAGTCCAAGTGGCGCTCGGTGGCGTATTACCCGTGAGACCGGAGGCGCAGGCTGTGGGGGCAGGGCTGGCTGGGAGTCGGGGTGGGCAGAAGACCCCCACGTCCGCGGCTGCATTCGCGCCTGAGACGCTCCTCGCCCTGCTCCAGCACGCCCGCGACGCCATCGGGATCCTCGAGCCGGACGGCACGATCCGGCACGGTCCGTTCGGATTCCTCGGCTTCACCCCCGAGGAGCTGGCCGGTCGCTTCGCGCTGGAGCTGGTGCACCCCGACGACGTCGGTGACGCGACGAGCCTGATGCTCGACGCCATGTCCACGGCGGGCCCGACCCCACCCTTCCGGGCCCGCATGCTCCACGCCGACGGCAGCTGGCGCTGGTACGAGATGACAGCTGTCAACATGGTCGACGACCCACACGTGCGCGGTCTGGTCTTCAACGGACGCGATATCCACGCGTTGAAGGAAGCCGAGGACGAGGCCGAACGGTCCGAGCGGCGTTGGCGGGCGCTGGCGGGCGCCAGCGCGACGGAACGGGTGACGGTGCTCGACGCCGAAGGCACGATCATCTTCTCGACCAGCAACGGTCTCAACCTGGACCATGATCCGTGGGACCCGTCGACCATGGCGGACCGGATGTTCGAGCTGCTGCACCCCGACGACATCGGGGACGTGGCGGGGCGGATCGCGGCGATCGCTGCGACGCCGGGGCCCAGCGAGGCCTTTCTGGTGCGCCTGCAGGCCGGGGACGGTCGCTGGCTGTGGGTCGAGGCGATGCCGAACAACCAGCTGCACAACCCGGATGTGGGCGGCATCGTCATCACGACCCGCGACGTGCACGAGCGCGAAGAAGCCATGCGGCGGCTCCACGACGAGACGCGGGTACTCGAGAGCCTGCATGCCATCGGCCGCCGGCTTGCCGCCGAGCTCGACCTCGACACCCTGCTCCAAGAGGTCACCGACGCAGGCACCGACGTAACCGACGCCGCCTTCGGGGCGTTCTTCCACAACGCGCAGGGGCAGGAGGGCAACAGCTACCTCCTCTATGCCGTCACCGACGCGCCGAGAGATGTCGTCGCCGACTTCCCTCTCCGTGCACCGGACCTGTTCGGCCACATCTTCTCCGGCGCCGCGCCAGTGCGCATCGACGACCTGCGGACCCATCACCGCTTCGACGCGCCCGCCGTCAACCCCCTCGGCGTCCGGAGCTTCCTCGGCGTGCCGGTGGTGTCTCGCACCGGCGAGGTCCACGGCGGGATCTTCTTCGGCCATCCGGAACCGGGGGTGTTCACCGAGCGAGGCGAGCGCCTGGCCGTCGGCATCGCGGCCCACGCCGCCATCGCCATCGACAACGCCCGGCTGTACCAGTCGGCCCAGCACGAGATCGAGGCCCGCGGCCAGGCCGAGGCCGAGCTGGCCCACCAGGCCACCCACGACCTGCTGACGGGTCTGCCCAACCGACGCCTCCTCCGCGACCGACTCGCGCAGGCCCTCGCCCACTGCGAACGGAGTGGGCACGCCGTCGCCGTCCTCCTCCTCGACCTCGACCGATTCAAGGTCGTCAACGACAGCCTGAGCCACGCGGTCGGCGACCGCGTGCTCATCGGTGTGGCCGAGCGCCTGCGCGAGGCCCTGCGCCCATCCGACACCGTCGCCCGTCTCGGCGGCGACGAGTTCGCGTTGGTCTGCGAGAACCTCAACGGCCAGCTCGACGCCGTGGGCGTGGCAGACCGCGTCGCGTCGGCGCTGGCGGAGCCGCTGATGGTGGGAACGACGGAGATCACGGTGACGGCGAGCGTCGGCATCACCATGGCTGCCGCTCCCGACACCGATCCCGACACGCTCCTGCGCGACGCAGACGCGGTCATGTACCGGGCCAAGGCTCGCGGCGGCAACCGCTGGGAGATCTTCGACGCGGGACTGCGCGACCAGGTCGTCGACCGCCTGCGGGTGGAGACGGCGCTGCGGCGAGGATTGAGCGCGCACGAGATCGCCCTCTACGTCCAGCCCATCGTCGACTTGCAGACGGGCGCGACGGTCGGCGGCGAGGGGCTGGCCCGGTGGGAGCACGCGGGCCGCGGCATCGTCATGCCCGACGACTTCATCAGCATCGCCGAGGACTCGGGGCTCGTGATCCCGCTGGGCGAGCAGATGCTGCAGCAGGGCTGCACCTTGCTGGGCCGGTGGGCCAAGGATCCCGCGACCGCGGATCACACCCTGTCGGTGAACGTGTCGGCTCGCCAGCTCGTGCACGGCGACCTGGTCGGCGCTGTGCGCCGGTCGCTCGCCCTGGCTGGCGCCGACCCGTCCCGGCTGAGTCTTGAGATCACCGAGACCGTGCTCATGGAGGACGTGGCGGCCGCGGGCGAGGTACTGCGCCGGCTTCGCTCCCTCGGCGTGCATCTGTGGGTCGACGACTTCGGCACGGGCTACTCATCGCTCATCCACCTGCGGCGCCTGCCCCTCGACGGGCTCAAGATCGATCGCTCGTTCGTGGCCGGACTCGACACCGAGGAGGAGGACAGGGTGATCGTGGGCAGCATCATCAAGCTGGCCCACAGCCTCGGGCTGGTCGCCCTGGCCGAGGGCGTTGAGACCGAGCAGCAGGCCGACCACCTGCGCCGCCTGGCCTGCGACCTGGCCCAGGGCTACCTCTGGTCCCCCGCCATGCCCACCATGTAGACCCCAATCGTGCCGCGGATTCGTGACGGCCCGTAGTCTCACGCGGGTGACTGCCTCCGCACCCGCAAGCACCGCCGTCGCCATCGCTCGCCACGCCGTGAAGATCTACGGCACAGGCGACACCGCGGTCCGCGCCCTCGACGACGTGAGCGTCGAGTTCCCGGCCGGCCGCTACTCGGCCATCATGGGCCCGTCCGGGTCAGGCAAGTCGACGCTCATGCACTGCCTGGCCGGCCTCGACAGCCTCACGTCGGGCGAGGTCCTCATCGACGGCGTCGAGCTGGGCACGCTCAAGGACAAGGACCTCACCATCCTGCGCCGCGAGCGCATCGGCTTCGTGTTCCAGGCCTACAACCTGGTGCCCACCCTCACCGCCGAGGAGAACATCGTCCTGCCCCTCGGCTTGGCCGGCGAGAAGGCGGACCAAGCGTGGGTCGACGAAGTGGTGAAGACCGTGCACCTCGGTGACCGCCTTACCCACCGCCCGTCTGAGCTGTCGGGCGGACAGCAGCAGCGTGTGGCGGTGGCGCGCGCCCTCGTCAGCAAGCCCGCGATCATCTTCGCCGACGAGCCGACCGGCAATCTCGACAGCCGGGCCAGCGAGGAGATCCTCGAGTTCCTGCAGCGGGCCGTGCGCGACCTGGGCCAGACCATCGTCATGGTGACGCACGAGCCGGTGGCGGCCGGGTACGCCGACCACGTCCTGTTCCTTGCCGACGGCAAGATCGTCGACGAGATGCCGCAACCGACGGCGGCCAAGGTCCTCGACCGGATGAAGAGCCTCGAGGCGTGACCAGCGTCAGCATGCGGAAGGTCACCTTCCGCAACCTCAGCTCCAACCGGCGCCGGCTGATCGGCACGGTGCTCGGCATCGTGCTCGGCGTGGCGTTCCTCTCGGGGACGATGGTGCTCTCTGACACCATCACCCGCACCTTCAACACGCTGTTCGCTGACGTCAACGCCGGCACCGATGCGTGGGTCCGCTCGTCGGACACGATCGAGGCCCAGTTCCAGGTGGTGCGGGCCCGCGTCGACGAGAGCCTGGTGCAGACGGTCGCCGGCGTCGACGGCGTGCAGGCGGCCGAGGGCCAGGTCATGGGGTTCGCCCAAGTCGTCGGCAAGGACGGCGAGCCCATCGGGAACCCGGACATGGGCGCGCCCACCTTCGGGGGCAACTGGAGCACGGTCGAAGGTCTCAATCCGTTCCACCTCGTGCAGGGGCGCGCCCCGAGAGCCGTCGAGGACGTCGTCCTCGACAAGAAGACGGCCGACGACGGAAAGCTGTCGGTCGGCGACCGCACGACCGTCCTCACCGAAGCAGGACCCATCAAGGTGCTTGTCGTCGGCATCGCCAAGTTCGGCGATCTCGACAGCCCGGGCGGGGCGTCGTTCGCGAGCTTCACCCTGCCCGCGGCCCAGCGCTACATCGCCGAACCCGGGAAGCTCGACGCCGTCGCCGCCGTCGCCGATTCCGGCGTGTCGGAGACCGATCTGGTGTCGCGGATCGAGCGGGCGCTGCCGACCGGCGTCGAGGCCATCACCGGCGCCGAGCTCACCAAGGAGAACCAGGACGACATCCAGCAGGGGCTGAGCTTCTTCACCGTCTTCCTCTCCGCGTTCGCCGGCATCGCCCTGCTGGTCGCCACCTTCAGCATCTACAACACCTTCTCGATCATCATCGCCCAGCGCACCCGGCAGATGGCCCTGCTGCGGGCGCTCGGCGCGTCACGGAGCCAGGTGCTGCGGTCGGTGCTGCTCGAAGCCGTCGCCACCGGCCTGCTGGCGTCGGTGATCGGGCTGGTGGTGGGCATCGGCCTGGCCGGGGTGCTGAAGGGTCTGCTCAGCGCCTTCGGCTTCGACATCCCCGCCGGCGGCACCGTGCTCAAGCCCGACACCGTCATCACCGCGTTGCTGGTCGGCGTCCTTGTCACGCTGGTGGCTTCCCTGGCACCGGCCGTGAAGGCGTCGCGAATCGCGCCCATCGCCGCCCTGCGCGAGGCCGCCATCGAGAGCACGCGACCGTCGAAGGTGCGCATCGTCATCGGCGTGCTGGTCACGTTGGCCGGAGCCGGGCTGGTGGTGAGCTCGCTGTCGGCGAAGACGGCCACCGACGCCCTCGGCGCGGCGGGCCAGGGCGCGGTCCTCCTCATCATCGCCACCCTCATCCTCGGCCCGGTGATGGCCCGGCCCATCGCCGGCCTGCTCGCCCTTCCGATCCAGCGAGCACGGGGCTTCACCGGACGGCTCGTTCGTGAGAACGCCATGCGCAACCCCCGGCGCACCTCGGGTGCGGCCGCGGCGCTCCTGATCGGTGTGACCGTGGTCGCGCTCATGTCCGTGTTCGCGTCATCCATCAAGGCGTCGGTCGCGGACCAGGTCAACCGCTCCTTCGGCGGCGACCTGGTAGTGGACTCGGGGACCTTCGGTGTCGGCGGCTTCAACCCGACCTTCATCGAGCAAGTGCGAGCTCTGCCAGAGGTGGAGACGGCCACCAGCCTGCGTTTCGGGGTCATGCGCATCGCCGACGACGACAAGTCCATCTCCGTCGTCGATCCCGCGACGGGACCGGGGGTGTTCGACCTCGAGGTCCAGCAGGGCAGCCTGGCTGCTCTCGGCGAGAGCGCGGTCGGGGTGTCGGACACGATCGCCGAGGAGAAGGGGTACCGCATCGGCACCACCCTCCCGGCCACGTTCCCCGACGGCTTCACCACCCAGCTCACCATCGCCACCATCTATGGGGCTCAGGACGTGGCTGGCAACTGGATCATCGGACAGCCGGCGTGGAACGCCCACGCCGTGTCCAACACTGACGCCATCATCTTGTTGAACCTGCGCAACGGCGTGAGCCTCCAGGATGGCAAGGCTGCCGTCATCCGTGTGGCCGCCGACTATCCGGGCGCCAAGGTCCAGGACCGCGATGCGTTCGCCGAGGAGGCGGCCGGCTTCGTCAACCAGCTCCTCGCCCTCGTCTACGTGATGCTCACCCTCGCCATCCTCATCGCCCTGTTCGGCATCGCCAACACCCTGTCGCTCTCGGTGCACGAACGCACCCGCGAGCTCGGGCTGCTGCGCGCCGTCGGGATGACGCGCGGCCAGCTGCGCTCGACGGTGCGTTGGGAGGCGGTGGTCATCGCCGTGTTCGGCGCCATCGGTGGCCTCGGGCTCGGTGTGTTCCTGGCATGGGCGCTGGTGAAGGGCGCAGGGAAGGGCGGCTTCACCACCTTCCAGCTGCCCATCGGCACGCTCATCATCGTGCTCGTCATCGCCGGCATCGCCGGCCTGCTGGCCGGCGTCCGCGCCGCGTCCAGGGCGGCCAAGCTCGACATCCTCACCGCTGTCGGCAGCAACTAACCGCTGTCCCGAGGAAATAGCGGTCGAGTTCGACCCCCCCAAGCCGCAACTCCTCCACGAGGCGTGGCCTGACACCCTCGTTCTCGAGGCAATACGTGGCGGATTCCGCCACGTATTGCCTCGAGATGGTTGGCTGAGGGGGGATGACGCTCGCCGGCATCGACCTTTTCGCGGACGTCGGCGCCGACGAGGCCGCCGCCCTCGAGGCGCGTCTCGAGCTGGTGCAGCTCGCGCCCGGCGAGACCTTGATGCGCGAAGGGGAGGAGGGCGACTGCTTCCTGCTCATCACCGAGGGCGAGGCGTCGGTGACACGAGCCGGCGCGACCATCGGCGCGGTTGGCCGCGGTTCCATCGTCGGCGAGCAGGCGCTGCTCAGGGGCCAGCCGCGGAACGCGACGGTGACGGCAAGCGGCGCCCTCGCGGCTCTCGCGGGCGGGAGTGACGACTTCGCAGCCTTGGTCGAAGCACCGGGGGTACGGGAGCGGCTCGGACGCACCGTTGGCCAGCGTCTCGTCGCGAGCGCTCGGCCCGTGCTGACGAGCTTGGCCGACGGGACGCAGTTGCAGGTGCGGCCCATCCTCCCTGCCGATCGGCCGCGGTTCGAGGATGCGTTGAACAAGCACTTCTCCCAGGAGTCTCATCGCAAGCGCTTCTTCAGCCCAGGCAAGCTCTCGCCGTCGTTGGTCAGCTACCTGGTGGACGTCGACTACGTCGACCACTTCGCCTGGATCGTGCTCACGGAGGAAGACGGCGCGCTGCGCGGGGTTGCGTCAACGCGCTACATCCGTTTGCCGGACGACCCCGAGGTGGCGGAGATCGCCTTCGGCGTCACCGACGACTACCAGGGTCGGGGCCTGGGCACCTTTCTGCTCGGCGCGCTCGGCGTCGCCGCTCCGGTCGGCGGCATCCGGCGATTCCGCGCCAGCGTGTTGGCCGACAACGTGCCGATGCGCGCCGTGCTCGATCGCGTGGGCGCTCATTGGAGCTTCGAGGAGCCAGGCGTGGTCGCGGCGACGGTCGAGGTGGCCGACGTGCACGACCTCGTGCCCGCGGCCACGGCCACGGCATTGCGGGACGCGGCGAGCGAGATCGTGACCGCCGCCGGCCTCGCCCTCGCCTGATCCCGCTCTCACCTGGCTCTCATGTCCACCCCATAGCCTGAGAACAACGGCAGGGGGCGGACATGAGCGGCGAGCAGGGGCCATGAGCTTCAGGGACCACCCGGTGTTCGGCGACGACGCGGGCGAACACACCTCCGGGGCCGACGCTGTCATCATCGGCCTCCACGACCGCGGCCGCGTGGTCGGCGCTAGCG
Source organism: Actinomycetota bacterium (assembly GCA_041166245.1). Classification (GTDB taxonomy): domain Bacteria; phylum Actinomycetota; class Acidimicrobiia; order Acidimicrobiales; family JAFATL01; genus JBEEFP01. Next base: position 15,752 of record JBEEFQ010000153.1, read on the forward strand.
AACCAGCTGAGGCTGCAGCTCGCGACCGCCGCGTACGACGTCTCGACCGGCCTGCGGGACGTCGGGTCGGCGGCGGAGGAACAACCAGCCCCCGCCCGTGACGATGGCGAACAGTGCGACAACCACCAGGCCGCGCGTCAGCGGCGTGGATGGCGCAGGAGCGCCGAGCTCGCTGGCCCTGGTGGGGTCGACGGTGTCGTAGACGACACGCACGGTGTCGCCGGCCGCGTAGTCGCCGTGCCGCGTGATCGTGGTGACAACAGCGTCGTCGAAAGCGGGGATGCGGACGGTCGCACGGTCGCCATCGACACCGAGCACCTGCGCTCGCGTCTGCACACCGTGGCGCACCTCGGCATCGGACAGCTTGGCCGTCGCGTCTCGCACCAGCCACAGCGCGGCAACCACAAGCGGCACACACAACGCGACAACGATCGACCGCGGGAGGAATCGCTTCATCCTTTGCATTGTCGGTTGGTTGCTGCCCGCAGCTGTAGAGGGGCAAACTGGTCAACTCGCCCAACCGTTCAGGGACCTCTCAGCCGCTCAGGGATCTCTCAGCAGGCTCAGCGCGCGCTCAGCTGTTGAGCATGCTCTCAGGTGAGGGCGTCGGCGATGATGACAGGACGTCGATGGCACGACGCCGACTCGGACCACAACGGGATCGACGAGCCGCACTGGTAACGGGCGCCGGGAGCCCGCCGGGGCTCCCGGCGCGCACCGTTACCGGTCGCCGTCGTCGTACCGGGGCTCGCGACTGCCAGCCTTCGCGATGCCGCGGCTCAGCATGTAGAACGACGTGATGACCGCAACCAGCGTCCAGGCCTGGTCGATGTCGAAGCCGTCCTGGGTGTAGGCCGAGAGCAGCGTCAGCGCAGTGATGACCACGAAGGCGATGAACTCGGTGGTGCGGAACGACTTGCGCGTCTCCGTCGAGCGGAGGCGCGGGGTGGCCGGCCGCGGGGTCTCGTAGCCGCCGCGCACGGTGTCGGTCGTCGCCGGCGTGTTCGTGGCGCGCGCGCCACCGGTCTGCATGCTCATGTCTGTTGCTCCCTCTGTAAATGGGGCGCGCGCCGACAAGGTCGCAAGTGTCGTCGCGTCCGCCGTGTGTGTCCCGGCTCAGAGGCTTGAACCGATCGCTTCCAGCACTACCCAGGCCCGGATTCCACGAAACGAACGACAATGGCGCATGGCCGCGCAAAACCGCGTGACACCGCTGGGCGACGTGGTCGCCGCTGACCTGCGGGGGCGCTGGATGGGCAATCGCGGCTGTCTGCACGAGGGACGCTCCGTCGTGCGCCACCATCGGGGCCGGCGCTGGATCATCTGCGAGCCCGACTACAAGGGCTGGCGGGCGGCGCAGTGGGTACCCCGCCGCTACACCGTGCTGTTCTTCCACGACGAGGCCGTGGCGATGGCAGCCGGCCATCGGCCGTGCGCGCTGTGCCGGCGGCCGTCGTTCGAGGCCTATCGCGGCCCGCTCGGGCGGCCTGGCGCGGAGGCGCTCGATGAAAGGCTGCACGCCGAGCGGTGGGACGGCACACAACGACGACTGCACCGGCTGCCCTGGACGTCGCTCCCGGTCGGCGCGTTCGTGCTCGACGACGCCGGGCCCGCGCTGGTGAGGGATGACGCCCTGCTGCCGTGGACCACGGCGGGCTACGGCTCGGCTCGGCTGCGGCCGACGCGCGGCATGGCCGAGGTGGTCACGCCGCCGTCGTCGTTGCGCGCCCTCGAGGCCGGGTACCAGGTGCAGATGGCCTAGGAAAAGAGTCAGGTGGCTGTGGTCGTGAGCCGAGGCCCGGCAAGGGCGAGGACCACGCCCAAGGCGGCCAGCGCCGCGAAGCTCACGCGCAAGGACCAGGGCTGGGCGGCCGCGCCCATGAGCGGTGGGCTGACGAGGAAGCCGGTGTAGCCGAGCACGCTCACCGCGGACACCGCCCGCTCCGCGCCACCCGGGCTGCGGCGGGCGGCCTGGCCGACGAGGAGCGGGAAGATGACCGACACCCCGGCGCCCGCCAGGCCGATGCCGACGAGGGCGACCCAAGGCGCGGGCGCGGTCGCGGTGATGAGCGATCCAAGCGCACCGACTGCGGCGCCGATCCTGAAGAGTTGCGGATCGCCAACCGCCGGACCCCTGCGATGGGCGGTGAAGCGACCGAGGGCGGCACCGCCGGCGAAGATCGCGGTGGCGACACCGCCGACTGTCGGTCGCGTACCGAGCACCCGCTCCAGGTGCTCGGCGCTCCAAGTCTGGAAGCCGCTCTCGATGGCGAGGGCGACCGCCGCCAACAGGCCGAGCACGACGATGGAACGGCCGACGGTCCAACCCCGACGGTCGATTGCACCCGACGGTGGTGCGGACGCCGTTCGCGGGGTGAACGCCCACACCACCGCCGCCAGCCCGGCCACGACACCCGCGCCCGCGCCGAGCACGGCCAGCGGGCCGGCCCCGCGGTCGCGGGCTACGCCCGTTGCCAGCGCGGCGACGACGACCGACGCGGAGAACGCCCCATGTCCGAGGTGCAGGAGCGACCTCCCGGCCACCGACTCGAGACGGGTGGCGACGATGTTGGCCCCCACGTCCACGACGCCGGACACGACGCCGACGACGAGGAGCACCGCTCCCAGCTGGGTCACCGATGACGCACGGCCGACGGCCGCGAACGCAGCGCCGAGCAGCACGAGGGCGACAGGCAGCGTCGCCCTGGGCCAGGCCAGCAGGAGCCGCGGGGTGGCGATCATCGCGGGCACCGCGCCCACGGCCACGAAGAGGAGCGCGAAACCGAGCTCAGCGTCGCCGGCGCCTGTGGCGTCACGGACGCTGGGCACCACCGCGCCCCACGCGCCCCAGCTCACGCCGAGCCCGGAGAAGGCGGCGATCACGACGACACGGGCTCGCCGGTCGGTTGTCATCGCGACCTACGCTCTCTCGTTCGTATGGGCTTCATGATCGCCGACCTCAGCGCGCACGCGTGACGCTGCGCGCCCTGCTCTTGGCCCCGCCAGGTGCGGGCAAGGGAACCCAGGGCACGCGGCTCGCTGAGCACTTCGACGTCCCCCACCTCGCCACCGGCGATCTGCTGCGGCAGCACGTCGCCGACGGCACCGAGATCGGGCGGGAAGCAAAGGGCTACATGGAGCGGGGCGACCTGGTACCGGATGCGCTCGTCGTATCGCTCGTCGTCGCGTGTATCGCAGGGCCCGAGCCCCTCGAGGGCTATGTGCTCGACGGCTTCCCCCGCACCATCGAGCAGGCCGAAGCCGCCTTCCGGTGGGGAAGCGAGCGGGGCCGCACCTTCCACGCCGTGATCAGCCTGCACGTCGCAGAGGAGGAGCTGGTGCGCCGGCTCCTCGACCGGGGCGCCGCCGCGGGGCGGGTGGACGACACCGAGGTCACGATTCGGGAGCGTTTGCGGATCTACGCGGACAAGACCAAGCCGCTCGAGGGCTTCTACGAGGCGCGTGGGATCCTGCTCGAGGTCGACGGCACGGGCGAGGTGGAGGCGGTCTTCGACCGGATCGTGACCGCCCTCACCCCGCTGCTGGGCGACTGATCTCGGGCATTTGCGCGCTCCGTGCAGGTATTTGCGCCGCCATGCCTTAACCTCTGTGCAGCGAGTTGTCACATGGACCTCGCCAGAACGGAATTGCGAGGAAATCGCGTGGCTTCAGGAACAGTGAAATTCTTCAACAACGAGAAGGGCTACGGGTTCATCTCCCGTGAGGACGGCGACGACGTCTTCGTGCACTTCTCGAACATCCAGGGTGACGGCTACAAGTCGCTCGAAGAGGGCCAGCGGGTCGAGTTCGACGTGGCCCCCGGGCGCAAGGGCGAAGAAGCCCAGAACGTCCGCCCCCTCTGAGACACCTCTGACGGGAGGCCCTGATGGCCGGATCCAGCTTCGGCAAGTACGAACGCGACCGAAACAAGCGCGCCAAGGCGGCCGCCAAGCGCGACCGCCGTCAGAACAAGTCGTCGGATGAGAACACGGACGTCATCGAGGAGGAGCGCGGCCCACTGGCCGATCTCTCCCCCGAGGAGCTCCTGAAGCGCATCGAGGACATCCACCGTCGTTTCGACGAGGGAACCATGTCCTACGACGAGTTCGAAGAGCAGAAGCAGATGCTGCTCTCGAGCCTCCCCGTCGACTGACCTCAGGTCTGGTGTGGTTCAGTGCCGAGCTTCGGCACTGAATCGCACCGACACAGGTCGGCCAGCCGCTGCATGAGGAACCGGCGCTCCGGCGCCGTCGGCTGGCGCGCCAGCGCGTCCCGATAGGCCTCGGCCGCGTCGTCGGCTCGGTCGAGCCGGCGCAGCAGATCGGCGCGCGTGGCATGGAACAGGTGTGACGTGCGCGCCAGGGCGCCGCCGCTCGGCGTCCGGCCGAGCGCGTCGACCAGCTCGAGAGCGACCCCGGGGCCGTCGACCTCGGCGACGGCGACGGCGCGGTTGAGCTCGACCGCGGGCGACGGGTCCAGACGCGCCAGCTCGGTGTAGAGCGCTTCGACGGCCCGCCAGTCGGTGTGGGCGGCCGACGGTGCAGCGGCGTGACAGGCGGCGATGCCGGCCTGCAGCGCGTACGGGCCGCGGCCGCGGTGCAGGGCCCGGGCCGCCAGCCCGACGCCCTCGCGGATGGCGTCGTGGTCCCAGCGGGTGCGGTCCTGGTCGGCCAGGAGCACGAGGTCACCGTGGTCGTCGACCCGCGTGGTCCGCCGGCTGTCGTGGAGGAGCAGGAGGCCGAGCAGGCCGATGGCCTCGCCCTCGTCGGGCAGCAGCTCGGCGACGAGGCGGGCCAGGCGCACCGCCTCGTCGCGCAGCGGTGCGCGCACGAGGTCGTCACCGCCGCTCGGCGTGTAGCCCTCCCGGAAGACGAGGTAGACGACGCGCAGCACCGCTGACAGCCGGTCGGGCAGGTCGTGGGACGCGGGCACGCGGTAGGGGATGTTGGCCGTCGCGATCTTGCGCTTGGCCCGCACCAGGCGCTGGGCCATGGTCGGCTCCGGGGTGAGGAAGGCGCGTGCCACCTCCGCCGTCGTCAGCCCGGCAATGAGACGGAGGGTGAGCGCGACCTGAGCCTCGGGCGCCAGCGCCGGGTGGCAGCACGTGAACACGAGCCGTAGGCGGTCGTCGTCGACCGGGCCGGTGCCGGGCATGTCGTCCGACGCCGCCGCACGCGCTTCGAGGAGCTGGTGGCCCGCGGCTTGACGGTCGGCACGCGTGGACTCGCGGCGCAGGCGGTCGAGGGCCTTGTTGCGGGCGGTCGTGAGCAGCCACGCCCCCGGATTGTCGGGCACGCCGGTGCGGGCCCACCGCTCCACTGCGACGGCGAACGCCTCGGCCGCCGCGTCCTCGGCCACGTCGAGATCGCCGTAGGAGCGGGCGAGGCTGGCGACAACCTTCGCCCACTCCCGGCGATGGACCTCCTCGACGGCCGCGTCGGCCGTCACCTCACGGGAATTCAGTGCGGATGGGCCGCACCTCGAGGGGCCCGAGCCTGGCCGCCGGGCAGCGCTTCGCGATGTCCAACGCCTCGTCGAGGTCGTCCACGTCGACGACGAGGACCCCACCGAGCACCTCCGCGGTCTCCGCGAACGGGCCGTCGGTGAGCGATGCCCGCCCACCCTCGTCGACCCGCACCGTGGTGGCGGTGGTGGGGTCGGCCAGCGGCTCGCCCCCCACCACGCAGTCCCGCTCCGCCAGCTCGGCGTTGAACTTGGCGTCGTCGTCGAGCCACCGCTGGCGCTCCTCGTCCGTCAGCGCATCGAGCGCGTTGGGCACGGTGAAGGAGAGCAGCGCATACCTCATGTCGTGGGCATGTCCGGCAGGACCTGGATGGGCCGCACCTCGATGCGGTCGAGCCCTCGGCTCACGCCCGGCAGCTTCGCGGCCCAATGCACGGCCACGTCCGCGTCGGGCACCTCGAGGAGGTAGTAGCCGGCGAGGTGCTCGGCTGCCTCGGCATGAGGACCGTCGGTGACGACGCCATCCGCGGCGACCGTCTTGGTCTGGTCGTCCCCCTGGAGCGGGTCACCGCCGAGCATGACGCCGGCCTCGACGAGCTCGTTGGTGTAGGTGAAGTAGTCGCCGAAGACCGCGTTCTGCTCGGCTTCGGGCACATCGGCCCAGCGCTTGGTGTCGCTGTAGATCAGAAGCATGTACTTGGCCACGTCGGTTCCTCCTGTGTTGTCGTCTGGCTGTGTTGTCGTCTGGCACCCATACGACGAACGGCCTGGAGGCAGATCGACAGCTCAGCCGGGGGGCGCGAAGAATTCCAGGGCGATGTTGTCGGGGTCGCGGAAGGAGAGGCCCGACCCGTACGGCGCGTCCTTGATCGGGCTGTGGGCGATGCCGAGGTCGTCGAGCTTCTGCTCCCACTCATCGAGGGCGGCCCGGTTGGCGACGGCGAAGCCGACGTGGTCGAGCCCGGGACGGAGCTCACTGAAGGGCTCGCTGCTCTCGGGCTGGGGGTGGGTGTG
>JBEEFQ010000154.1:0-7481 GCA_041166245.1 Actinomycetota bacterium
GAGGGCTCGATCGTCGTCCAGCACGTCGAGCGGGAGACCGGCTCGATCGGCTTCAACGCCGCCACCGGCGAGTACGAGGACCTGCTGAAGGCCGGCGTCATCGACCCCGCCAAGGTCACCCGTTCCGCGCTGCAGAACGCAGCGTCGATCGCAGCCCTGCTGCTCACCACCGAGGCGCTCGTGGCCGACAAGCCCGAGGCCGAGCCGGCCATGCCTGGTGGCATGCCGGGCGGCGGCATGGGCGGCATGGGCGGCATGGGGATGATGTAGAACAGATCCCATGCGGGTCTTGAGGAGGGCGGCCCTGGTGGCCGCCCTCTTCGCGTTCATCATCGGGTTCGTCGGGGTCGAGCCGGCCGCGGCCAAGTCGTTCTCGCTGTCGCGGGTCGTGATCGACGCCACGCTGAACCCCGACGGCTCCATGCGCGTCGTCGAGCACATCGACTACGACTTCGACGGCGAGTTCCACCACGGCACCCGGCCCATCCCGCGCGGCGACTACCGCATCGTGGAGATGACGGTCTCCGAGAATGGCCGACCGCTGCCGTTCCGAGGCGCGCCCTACGACCTCGAGTGGGACTACTCGGCCAAGGACGAGAAGCGCACCTTCGACGTCGCGTACACCGTCGTCGGTGCGACCAAGTTCGGCTCCGATGTGGGCGAGCTGTATTGGAAGTGGGTTGGCTCCGACCACCCCTACATCCAGGTCGTCCAAGCACTCCTCACCGTCCCGGGCGACGGCCTCGGGGTGAAGGCGTGGGCCCACGGCCCGCGCAACGGCATCGTGCAGCCCGGCAAGGTGACCACGTTCGCCGTGGCCGGAGTGCCTGCGGGCGAGTTCGTGGAGGGCCGGGTCGCGGTGCCGGTGGCCGCCTTCACTGCGGCGACGCCGGGGTCGTCGCCCCGGCTGCCCACCATCGAGGCCGAGGAGCTGGACTTCATCCAGAAGGGCGCGAGGGAGGCTCGCGATCTGGAGCGCCTGCGCGACACGCTGCAATGGGCGGGTCTGGCGTTCGTTCCCGCGCTGCTCGCCTTCTTCCTGATCTGGCGCAAGTGGGGTGACGACCCCGATCCCGCGTTGGACGTGGGCGAGTACGTGCACGAACCACTCGACGACCCGCCGGGTGTCGTCGTCGGGCTGATGCACATGGGGCAGGTCAAGCCCGAGGCGTTCGGCGCGACGGTGATGGATCTGGCCCAACGGGGCCACCTCACCATCGCGGAGGAGACGGAGAAGCGGCTCTTCCGCGACAAGAAAGAGTGGCGCTTCACGCGGACCGAATCGGCCGACGCGCTCGCCGGCTTCGAGAAGCGCATCCTCGACCGGCTCTTCCACGACGGACCGACCACCACACAGTCGGAGCTGACCGCGTGGGCCAAGGCCAACCCGACGTCGGCCAAGTCGTTCTGGTCGGGCTTCGAGAAGGCGGTGCAGGGCGAGCTGAAGAAGCGCGCCTACCTCAAGGGCGGAAGGGCCCTGCCCTTCTTCCTCAACATCCTGGTCGTGCTGGTGGTCGAGGCCTGCGCGGTGGCCGCGTTGGCGTCGGTCAAGCCCCTCGGGCTCGCCCTCGGCGCAATCTGTCTCGTCACGGGGGTGGCCTTGGGCTTCGGGACCCTGCTGCTGCGCTCACGAACCGCCGCTGGCGCGCAGCGGGCCGCCGAGTGGAAGGCGTTCGAGCGCAAGCTGCGCGACTTCTCACAGATGGAGGACGCGCCGGCCGGCCACCTCATCCTGTGGGAGCGCTACCTCGTCTACGCGGTCGCGCTGGGTGTGAGCCAGCGCCTGGCCCACGGTCTCATGATGCGGGTGCCCGAGGAGCAGCGTTCGTCATTCGCGCCGTGGTACGTCGGGAGCGGGGCGCAGTTCGGCGGCATGGCCGACTTCGGCTCCTCATTCGGCGGTGCCGTCCACTCCGCCATGGTGCCGTCCTCCTCCGGTAGCGGTGGCGGCTTTTCCGGCGGCGGCGGTGGGGGCGGAGGCGGCGGCGGTATCGGCGCCAGCTGACGTCACCTGACGGAGAAGCGAGGGTCCGGCACGAGCCCGCGATGGGGGGCGATGAAAAAGGCCGCCTGTCGGCTGAAGCCGTGGGGTCCCCGTCGCGCATCAGCGAGCGAAGCTTGCGAGCGAGCGAGTGTTACAGCCGGTGCTCGACGCGGATCACCAGGCGGAGCCCGGACCAGACCTCGTCGATGGCGCAGACCTTGTTGTCGACGAGGCCGGTGGGAAGGGCGACCTCGCGCACGACGTCCTCGGTCATGTCGGTTGGCACCTTGGACGCCTTCTTGGGCCAGGCGATCCAGAGGCCCGTCTCGGGCTTCATGGCTCTGCGCAGCACGTCGAGTCGCTTCTCGAGCTTGGCCCGCTCGGTGGTGAAGAACACGATCACGTCGAACTGGCCCCGCAGCTGGTTGGCGAGCGGCACGCCGTCGACCAGCCGGGCGAACTCGGGTGGCGCGTCGATGGCGGCGACGCGATGGCCGTCCTTGATGCCCAACTTCTTGGGGAGCGGGGTACCCGAGTAGCCGGCCACGCCCCATAGTCTGCACACCATGGCCAACGAGATTCCGCCCCCCGAGCCGGCCAAGCTGCTGGCGGCGTGGATGGAGTGGGAGCGCGGCGACTCCACACCCGGGCGGGTCATGGCCGACCTCAAGAAGGGTGGGCTGCGCGACGTGCTCGAGCAGCTCGCGGCCGACGCGCCGGCGCCGCCTCCGACCTGAGGTGGATGTCTCCCTTCGCCCGCTCGAGGCAGACCTCGACAACGAGCGCTTGGCGAAGTGGCTGCAGGACGACCAGATCCTCGAGCACTACGAGGACCGTGAGACGCCGTACCCCGCCACGCCGCTGATCATCACTGCCGATGGTGAGCCGGTCGGATACGCCCAGCACTTCCCGGTCGTGGGCCCGCTGCGGGCCGAGTACCACCTCGACGATGTGCACGAGGTCGCGGCGCTGGAGCGGGTCGACGCGGTCGAGCTGTTCGTCGATCCCAGCCGCTGGGGCGAGGGCATCGGCACCGCCGCCCTCAGCTACCTACTCGATCGGCTGTTCGCCGACGGCATCGACGGCGTGGTCGTCGACCCGCAGCTGGCCAACGAGCGGGCCCAGCGCCTCTACGAGCGCCAGGGCTTCCGGTGGGTGGCCTACCTGTCGCGCGACACCGCGCTCATGGTAGCCCGCCCACCCGGCACAGAAGGACCGCGCCAGCGGGTGCCCCGTCCACCTGGCGCCCGCCCCGGTGAGCCCGCACCCTGGGCTGCGGTGGCGGCCGAGCTGCGACGGGGTGTGCGGGTCGACCATGTGCGGGCCGCCCTCGACCGCGTCGGGGGACTCGAGCCGTTCCCTGCGCCGTACGGCCGGGTGCGGGCCGCGGTGCTGATCGCACTCTTCGAGGAGGATGGCGAGGCCCGCGTGATCCTGACCCGCCGGTCGTCGTCCATGCGGTCGCACCGCGGCGAAGTGAGCTTTCCGGGCGGGCGTATCGAGGCGGAGGAGACGCCGGTGCAGGCCGCGCTTCGGGAGGCGGATGAGGAGGTGGGCATCGATCCCGCCAGTGCCGAGGTGCTGGGCGAGCTCATGCCGCTGGCCACCATGTCGAGCAGCTCGAGCATCACGCCCTACGTGGCGGTGCTGCCCCGACGGCCCGAGCTGCACCCCAACCCGGGCGAGGTCGAGCTCGCCTTCGACGTCTCGATCGCAGAGCTGCTGGCCGACGGTGTCTTCCGTGAGGAGCGGTGGGACTTCCCCCACGGCGCCGACCGCCCCGTCTACTTCTTCGATCTCCCCGCTGACCTCATCTGGGGCGCGACGGCGCGCATCCTGCACGAGCTGTTGGCGCTGATCGTCACCGAGCGAACAGGCCCACTGCCACCGGCGCGATGACGAGTGCGGGGAGGAACGACGCCACCCGCACCGCTCGCAGCTCGAGCACACGCACGCCGATGCCGATCACCATCACGCCGCCAGTGGCCGTCATCTCCAGCACCATGCGGTCGGTGAGCACGCGGTCGACGACGGCGGCAAATGCCGTCAGCGCACCCTGCAAGACGGCGATCACCACCGCGCTGAGGCCGACCCCCCAGCCGAGGGTGGACGCGAGGATCAAGGCGACGAGTCCGTCGAGCCCCGCCTTCACGAACAGCAGCTGGTGGTCGGCGTGGAGGCCGTCCTGCACCGAGCCCAGCACGGTCAGCGGTCCGACGCAGAACACCAGGCTGGCCGTGACGAAGCCCTCGACGAAGCGATCGTGCTGTGCTCCTGCAGCCACCCGAGATCGCAGGCGGAGGCCCAGCCGTTCGAGGCGTTCCTCGATGTCGATGAGCTCGCCGATCAGGCCGCCACCCACGATGGCGACGAGAGGAAAGATGACGTTGCGGGTCACGCGCGCCTCGTCGAACCCGATGACGAGCACCACCAGACCGACGCCGGACAGCACGGTGGAGCGCACCCGTTCGGGCAGACGCCTGCCGAGGAGCAGGCCGGCGGCGGTGCCGACCAGCACGGTCGCGACGTTCACGGCAGTGCCCAGACCCCGCACCGGCTGACGGTACCCTGACGGCGTGCCGAGCCTGAGCTTCGAGGGCGAGACCCACGACGAGATCGTCCGCAAGGTTCGGCGCTGGCTGGCGTCACTCGACGGTGTCAACGAGGAGACCCGCATCACGCTGCCCGTCGCGGTCGAGCGGGCGTCCGAGCTCACCAAGGACGCCCTCACCGTCATCGCCCAGGCCGCCCCCGGGTCGGTGGCGCGCAGTGAGGTCTTCAAGGGACTCACCCGGATGGGCTACGACGCCACCGAGAACACCAAGCGGGCCGTCATCAACGGGCTCGACGCCCTGGCCGACACCGAGGAAGGCGTCCTCAAGCGCGCCTCCGACGCCCGCCGCTCGGTCGTCTACGAGATGAACTCGGCCGTCGCCAAGCAGATCCTCCGCGCCATCCGGGGCTGACCCGCCCGCCCAAAAGTCGGGTGGGAGAACGGGTCGGGTCCCTTTTGGAGGGTCTGGCCCCGCAGTAGACTGACTCTTTTCCGGGTGAGAGGGAGGCTGCAGTGGCTGAGGTCGAGATCGGCATCGGCAAGTCGGGGCGCCGGGCCTACGGGTTCGACGACATCGCCATCGTCCCGAGCCGTCGCACCCGCGACCCCGAGGACGTCGACATCTCCTGGGAGATCGACGCCTTCAACTTCGACCTGCCCCTGATGGGCGCGGCCATGGACGGGGTCATCAGCCCGGCGACCGCCATCGAGATCGGCCGCATCGGTGGCGTGGGCGTCCTCAACCTCGAGGGCCTCTGGACCCGCTACGAGGATCCCGAGCCGCTCTTCGACGAGATCTCGAAGCTCGATACCGAGAAGGCCACGGCCCGGATGCAGCAGATCTACTCCGAGCCGATCAAGCCCGAGCTCATCACCCAGCGCATCAAGGAGATCAAGGAGGCGGGGGTCACGTCGGCTGCCTCACTCACGCCCCAGCGCGTCGAGCAGTTCGGCCAGGCCATCCTCGACGCCGAGCTCGACCTGTTCGTGATCCAGGGCACCGTCGTCTCCGCCGAGCACGTCTCCAAGACGGTCGAGCCGCTGAACCTCAAGAAGTTCATCCGCGAGTTCGACGTGCCCGTCATCGTCGGCGGCTGCGCCTCGTACCAGGCCGCGCTCCACCTCATGCGCACTGGCGCGGTCGGCGTGCTCGTCGGCGTCGGCCCCGGCCACGCCTGCACGACCCGCGGTGTGCTCGGCCTCGGCGTCCCCCAGGCCACCGCCATCGCCGACGCGGCCGGCGCCCGCATGCGCCATCTCGACGAGACCGGCGTCTACGTGCAGGTCATCGCCGACGGTGGCATGTCGACCGGTGGCGACATCGCCAAGGCCATCGCCTGCGGTGCCGACGCGGTCATGATCGGCTCGCCCCTCGCCGCCGCTCACGAGGCGCCCGGCAAGGGCCACCACTGGGGCATGGCCACCTTCCACCCCACCCTGCCCCGCGGCGCCCGGGTCAAGACGGCCATCCGCGGCACCCTCAAGGAGGTGCTGGTCGGCCCCGCGCACGAGAACGACGGCCGCCTCAACCTCTTCGGCGCCCTGCGCACGTCGATGGCGACCTGTGGCTACGAGACGGTGAAGGAGTTCCAGAAGGCCGAGGTCATGGTCGCCCCTGCGCTGCAGACGGAGGGCAAGAACCTCCAGCGGGCCCAGGGCATCGGCATGGCCCACTAGCCGGCCCATGCCCGACACCGAAGCGTTCGACACCGTCCTCGTCGTCGACTTCGGCGCCCAGTACGCACAGCTCATCGCCCGCCGGGTGCGGGAGGCGCACGTCTACAGCGAGATCGTGCCCCATGACATGCCGGTGGCCGAGATGCTGGCCAAGCGTCCCGCCGGCATCATCTTCAGCGGCGGCCCCGCGTCGGTGCACGTGGAGGGGGCGCCGACTCTCGACCCCGCGGTGTACGGCGCGGGCGTCCCCGTGCTCGGGATCTGTTACGGCGCCCAGCTCGTCGCCCTGCAGCTCGGCGGCGAGGTGGCTCGCACCGGCAAGGGCGAGTACGGGCGTACCGCGCTCGAGATCACCAACACGTCGCGACTGTTCGAGGACCTGCCCAAGCAGCAGAACGTGTGGATGAGCCACTTCGACTCGATAGTGGCTGCCCCGCCCGGGTTCCGGGTGACAGCGAAGACGGCCGAGGTGCCGGTTGCCGCCCTGGAGGACCCCGAGCGCGCCGTGTACGGCGTGCAGTTCCACCCAGAGGTGGCCCACACCGAGCGGGGCCAGGAGGTGCTCAAGCATTTCCTCTACGACGTGTGCGGCTGCCGTCCGAGCTGGACGATGGCGTCGATCATCGAGCAGTCCGTCGAGGCCATCCGCGAGCAGGTCGGCGACGAGCAGGTCATCTGCGGGCTCTCCGGCGGTGTCGACTCGGCCGTCGCCGCTGCCCTCGTGCACAAGGCGGTAGGCGACCAGCTCACGTGCGTCTTCGTCGACACGGGGATGATGCGCGCCGGCGAGGCCGACCAGGTCGAGGAGACGTTCCGGCGCCAGTTCAACGTGCACCTCGTGCACGCCAAGGCGGCCGACCGGTTCCTCGAGCAGCTCAACGACATCCAGGACCCGGAGCGCAAGCGCAAGATCATCGGCGAGACCTTCATCCGCGTGTTCGAGGAGGTGGCGAGCGACTTCGAGGACGCCCGCTTCCTCGTGCAGGGCACCCTTTACCCCGACATCATCGAGTCGGGCACCCAGGACGCGGCCAAGATCAAGTCGCACCACAACGTGGGCGGCCTGCCCGATGACATGCAGTTCGAGCTGGTCGAGCCGCTGCGCAACCTGTTCAAGGACGAGGTGCGGGCGGTGGGGGAGCAGCTCGGGCTGCCCGAGGAGATCGTGTGGCGCCAGCCCTTCCCCGGCCCCGGTCTCGCGGTGCGCATCATCGGCACCGTCACCCAGGAGCGGTTGGAGATCCTCCGCGCCGCCGACGCCATCGT
>JBEEFQ010000155.1:0-3502 GCA_041166245.1 Actinomycetota bacterium
TAGCGCGTCGTAGGTACCCGGCATTGCGGCAGTATGCCCCGCCGTGCTCGACACACTGCGCTTCCTGATCGTGTTCGAGGCCTTCGGGCTCGCGGGGATCCCGCTGGCCGCCCGTGCCTTCGGCCGGTTGCCCGGCGGGGGCATCGGCTTCGCCCGCATCCTCGGCTGGCTCGTCCTGGCCTGGCTGATCTGGATCCTCGGGAGCCTCGGCGTCCCGAACGCCATGCCGCTGGTGGTGGGCTGCGTCCTGCTGCTCCTCGCCGTGGGATACCTGGCGCACCGCCGCCAGCCCGCCGAGACGGAGCCCGACCCGTTCCGCAAGCGGCTGTTCATCTCCTGCGAGATCCTCTTCATCGTCAGCTTCCTCGTGGCCACGTTCGTCAACGCCTACGGCGCCGACGTCATCCCGCCCACCGAGAAGCCGATGGACATGATGCTCGTCAACTCGACGCTGGCGAGCACCGATCTCCCGCCGCACGACCCGTGGCTGTCGGGCACGACGCTCAACTACTACTACCTGGGCCACCACATGGTGGCGGTGGTGATCCGGCTCACCGGGATCGAGCCCTCGGGCGGCTACAACCTCGCCCTGGCGGCGATCTTCGCGCTCGTGGCCACGACGACGTTCGCGGCCGCGGCCACGCTGGCCGAGGTCGGTCGGCGCCAGGGCCTGGCCATCCGGCGACCGTTGCTGGCCGGCGCGCTGGGAGTCATCCTGCTGGCGCTGATGGCGTCGTGGCACGGCGGCTGGGACGCGCTGCACCCCGGCGGGAAGTGGTCGGCGTACGACTACTTCGCCCCGTCGCGCGTGATCCCGAACGCCATCAACGAGTGGCCGTTCTTCTCGTGGACGGTGGGCGACCTGCACGCCCACTACATCGCGGTGCCGATCACCCTGCTGGCGGTCGGCTTCATCGTGCAGGCCGGAACCGGGGGGCCACCACGGCTGCGCTCGCTGGGCGGGGTGTGGGAGACGTTCGCCGCCGCGCTGTCGATCGGCTGGCTGTACGGCGTCAACTCGTGGTCGTGGCCAGTGATGGCCGGGCTGCTCGTGCTCACCGTGGTGATCTGGGTGACGAGTCCCGACGCGAGCGCGAATCGCATCCGGGCGTTGCTGTGGGCCGCGGGGGTGATCGTGCTCGGGATCGTCCTGGTGCTGCCGTTCATCCTCGACTTCGACCCCAACGCCAAGGGCTTCGGCTTCAGCAAGGCGAGCCAGCGGGAGCCGTTCGGGTTGTTCGCGCGTCACCACCTCGAGATCGAGGGGGTGCTGCTGTGGCTGTTGCTGGCGCCGCTGCTCGCGGCGCTGCTGAGGCTGCGGCACCGACTGCGGGTGGTGATCTGGGGAGGGGCGGGACTCGCGATCGCGCTCCCGCTGCTCGCCCGCGACCAGCTCGCCGGCGCGGCGGTGACGCTGGCGCTGGTCGCCGGCGCTCTCGCCGCGGGCGCCGCGCGCCGGCGCACCACCGCCGAGCGGGTGCTGTGGGCGCTCGCCGCGGGCGGGCTCGGCTGCCTGTTCCTGTCCGAGGTCGTCGTCGTGCGCGACGAGTTCTTCCAGACGCAGTACGAGCGCATGAACACGATCTTCAAGATGGGCTACCAGGCGTGGCTGCTGCTCGCCGTGTTCGGCGCGGTCGCGCTCGCTGGGGCCCGCCAGTGGGCGCCGCGCCTCCCGCGGCTGCTGTGGACCAGCATCGCGGGCGTGCTGATCGCCATCTCGATGACCTACGTGGTGGTCGGGACCGCCGGGCGCAAGCACGGCTTCCACGACGGCCCGCGCATCGACGGACGCGAGTGGCTGCGCAAGGCGGCACCGGGGGATGTGCCTGTGATCGACTGGATCCGCGAGAAGGTGCCCGGGGACACGGTGATCCTGGAGGGTGCCGGCGACGACTACTCCGTGTTCGGCAACTCCCGCATCTCCACGTTCACCGGCCGGCAGACGATCATCGGCTGGCAGGGCCACGAGCTCCAGTGGAGCCACGACGTCTACAGCATCGTCACCCCAGGGCGCCTGCGCCGCGACGACGTCCTGCTCATGTACACCTCGACCAAGCCGCCACAGGTGAAGAGGCTGCTGGACGCCTACGACATCAAGTACGTCGTCTACGGGCCGCTCGAGCAGACGACCTACGGCGGCATCGGATCGATGGACAACTTCATGACGCCCGTCTACACCGCGGGCACGACCACCATCTACAAGGTCATTTGAGCAGGTCGGGGATCGCGGACTTCGTCTCCTTGCCGGGGCTCCCCAGGTCCCGGCGGACGTAGAGCCACTCCGGCATGCCGCCGGTCGGGTTCCACGCTCTGCGGTGCAGGAACCAGTTCTTCCAGGCGTCGAACGAGAACTTCTTCTTGTAGTCCTTGACCCACCAGATGCGGAAGTCGAACCTCCGGCCCTCGTAGGCGGCGAGGGTCGGCTTGAGCTTCTCGCGCCCCTCGAGCGTCATGATCAGGACCGGTTGGTCGGGTACGTAGCCGTCGAGCGTCATGTCGACGTAGCCGACCGCGTCGTCGCGGAAGTACCAGGCGTACGGGAAGGTCGCGCCGGAGCTCGAGTCGATCGTGATCCCCGGCGGAGGCTTGCCCTCGGCCTTGGCGCCGCGGATCAGGCTGCGGACCTGCGCAACGATGTCGTTCACCTGCGTGGACGACTGCGTGGAGACGAGCAGCGACTCCGGGTCGGAGTGGTGGACGGCGTTGGCGGAGTAGCTGGCGGCGACCATGTAGGCGGCGCCCAGGCCGACCACCACGAACGCGACGGTGCGGGCGACCCTGGATCTCAGCTCCCACAGGCCCTGCAGCCCGACACCGGCGAGCAGGATCATCGGCACCAGCGGGTGGACAGTCAGCCAGGCGAACCGCTCCGACCCCCAGCAGTAGAAGGCCAGCGTGGTCACGAAGATCCAGATCAGGAACAGCCGCAGCGTGGTCGGGCGCAGGAGGGCGAACACGATGCCGACCGCCGCCAGCAGCAGGGCGGGCCACTCCTCGCCGAAGATGATCGACCCGTACAGCCAGGCGCTGTCGCCCCCTCGGGCCACGTCCTGCTGCGCACGCCAGTAGTCGAGGCCGTAGAAGACGGCGTTCAGGCACGAGGTCTCGTGCTTGGGGCTCCCCTTGAACGCGGACGTCACGCAGGTGGTGTTGATGAAGAAGAAGGTGAACAGCAGCGCGTAGGTGAGGAGGAGCGCCGCGACGGCATACGCCCATCCGACCCAGCCGACCGCCGTCACGGCGCGCATCACCTCACCGTCGCGGAAGCGCTCCCCGCGGCCGGTGGCCTGGATGCCCTGGACGACCGCCGCACCGGCGAAGAAGATGGCGATCAGCCCAACGGAGACCAGGCCGGACTCCTTGATGGCGAAGGAGACCGAGCACAGCGCGAACAGCACCGTGAGGGTGACCGTGGTCGGGCGCCGCACGAAGCGGAACGCGAGCACGACGATCGCGAGCGTGACCGCGGCGAGGTAGATGTCCTCCCGCGCGAAGCGCGAGA
>JBEEFQ010000156.1:0-2556 GCA_041166245.1 Actinomycetota bacterium
GCTCATGCACGTGCTCTACCAGTCGAACATCTCGGTCTCGACCGGCTTCATGGAGGAGACGTGGTCGCGCAACCTCGTCAACTTCATGGTCACGCCGATCCGCGAACGCGAGTACATGGGCGGCATCGTGCTGTTCGGGCTGCTCAAGCTGGCCGTCGGCCTCGGCATGGTGGCCCTCGCCGCCTTCGTGCTGTTCTCGTTCAACATCTTCGACATGGGATGGGCCCTGATCCCGGTCGTCGGTGTGCTGATGCTCGTCGGCTGGTGCATGTCGCTCTACGTCATCGGTCTGGTGCTGCGCTTCGGCAACGGCGCCGAGATCCTGGCGTGGGGCGTGCTGTTTATCGTGGTCGCCTTCTCGGGCGCGTTCTATCCGATCGATGCCCTGCCCGGATACCTCCAGCCCATCAGCAAGGCGCTGCCGTCGACCCATGCCTTCGAGGCGGCCCGCACCGTGCTCGACGGCGACCCCCTGCCATGGGGCGAGCTCGGCGCGGCCGCCCTCGGCCTCGCCGTCTTCGTCCCCCTCGCCGTGATGTTCCTGCGCCACATGCTCGCCACCTTCAAGGACCGCGGCTATATCACCCGCTACACCTGAGCCGACCCCAGCGAACTCGCCCGCTTTTTCGTCACCCCTGACGATAAAGCGGGCGAGTTCGCTTGGTTACAGGCCCAGTTCGGCGCGGATCGCGGCGTAGTCGGCGTCGACGGCGGTGGGGACCGCGATCTGGCCGATGGCGATGTCGGGGTCCTTGAGGCCGTGGCCGGTGTGGACGCACACGACGGTGGCGCCCTCGGGCACCTCGGACTTGAGCAGCCCGGCGACCGACGCAGCCGACGCGGGTTCGCAGAACACCGACTCGGAGGCGGCGAGGAAACGGTAGGCCTCGAGGATCTCCTCGTCTGTGACGGACGTGATGGAGCCGCCCGACTCCGACGCGGCCGCGGTGGCGCCGTACCAAGAGGCGGGGTTGCCGATCCTGATGGCGGTGGCGACCGTCTCGGGCTGTTCGATGACGTGGCCCTCGACGATGGGCGCGGCGCCCGCGGCCTGGAACCCGAGCATGCGCGGCAGCTTCGTCGCCCGGCCCGCGTCCTGGTACTCGCGGTAGCCCTTCCAGTAGGCCGTGATGTTGCCGGCGTTGCCGACGGGGATGCAGTGCACGTCGGGCGCGTCGCCCAGGGCGTCGACCACCTCGAAGGCGCCCGTCTTCTGGCCCTCGATGCGATAGGGGTTGACCGAGTTCACGACCGTGACGGGCGCGTGCTCGCCGAGGTCGCGCACGATCTGCAATGCCTCGTCGAAGTTGCCGCGGATCTGCAGGACGCGAGCGCCGTGGATCAGGGCCTGGGCCAGCTTGCCCAGGGCGATGTGGCCCTCGGGGATGAGCACGACGCACGTGAGCCCGGCCCGCGCCGCGTAGGCGGCGGCCGACGCCGACGTGTTGCCGGTGGACGCGCATACGACGGCCTTGGCCCCTTCCTCCACCGCCTTGGAGATCGCCATCGTCATGCCCCGGTCCTTGAACGAGCCGGTGGGGTTGAGGCCCTCGTACTTGAGGAACACCCGGGCACCGGCACGCTCGCTCAGCCGCGGTGCCGGAATCAGGGGGGTGTTGCCCTCCAGCAGGGTGACGACGGGTGTGTCGGCAGAGACGGGCAGGTGGTCGCGGTACTCCTCGACCAGCCCTCGCCAAGCAGGGGGCATTACTCGGGGCCGATCACGCGCAGGAGGCTGCCGATGCGGTCGACCGCGTCCAGCCCCCGCAGGCCCTCGAGGGTGGCCTGCATGTCGCGCTCGCGCGCTGTGTGGGTCATGAAGATGAGGCGGGCCTCGGACTCCATCCCCTCCTGCACCATGGAGCGGATCGACACGCCGTGCTCTCCGAAGACACCGGCGACGGCGGACAGCACGCCGGGGCGGTCGTCGACGTCGATGCTCACGTAGTACTGCGAGCGCAGATCGTCGATGGGCGAGATGGTGGCGGTGCCGAGCGACGGGGCCCGGCCCATGCCGCCCGCCCGCAGGTTGTGGGCGGCGTCGATGAGGTCCCCGAGCAGGGCGCTGGCCGTGGGCATCCCGCCCGCGCCGCGCCCGTAGAGCATGAGGTCGCCGACGGCCTCGCCTTCGATGAAGACGGCGTTGAACGACTCGCGCACCGATGCCAGCGGGTGGGTCTTGGGGACCATGGCCGGGTGGACGCGCACCGCGACAGCGGCACCGACGGACTCCACGACCGCGAGGAGCTTGACTGCGTAGCCGAGCTGATCGGCGAACGCGATGTCGGCCACGGTCACACCGGAGATGCCTTCGCGGTAGACGTCGTTCGGCGAGACGCGCACTCCGAAGGCGATGCTGGCCACGATGGCGGCCTTGGCCGCGGCGTCGAAGCCCTCCACGTCCGCGGTCGGGTCGGGCTCGGCGTAGCCCAGCTCCTGGGCCTCGGCCAGGGCGTCGGCGTACGACGCGCCGTCCTCGGTCATCTTGGTGAGGATGTAGTTGGTCGTGCCGTTGACGATGCCCATCACCCGGATGAGGCGCTCCCCCGCCAGCGA
>JBEEFQ010000157.1:0-18257 GCA_041166245.1 Actinomycetota bacterium
GCCGCGTGGTCCTGGGTGGAGAAGATGTTGCACGACGCCCAGCGCACGTCGGCGCCGAGCGCGGTGAGGGTCTCGATGAGCACTGCGGTCTGGATCGTCATGTGCAGCGAGCCGGCGATGCGCGCGCCTGCCAGCGGCTTGGCGTCGCCGTACTCGGCCCGCAGGGCCATGAGGCCCGGCATCTCCTCCTCGGCGAGGACGATCTCCTTGCGGCCGAAGTCGGCCAGGCCGATGTCGGCCACCTTGTAGTCGGTCTCGGTCACTGCCATTGCTCGCTCCCCGTTGGGTCCGGTGTTGTTGTCATGTGAGCTGCGTCATCCGGCGCTGAGCGCGGCCTTGAGCTCTTCCTGGGCCGGGATCGGCCCCGGATCGACGTCCTCCTGCAGCGCCATGTGCAGGGCGACGAAGTCCCCGAACAGGATCAGGTCGAGCAACTGGGCCAGCTCGCCCTCACCTTCGGCCCGCACCTCCTCGACTCCAGCGACGACCTCGCGCACGAGCTCGGTGGCCAGGTCGAAGCGTCGGCTCACCTGCGGGTGCTCGTGGTCGTGGCGCAGGTTCACCAGCGTCATCAGCTGGCGGGTCACGTCGCCGTGCTGTCCCCACGCCGAGAGCTCGTTGTGGCAGAGCTCGGGGTGTGCGTTCCAGAAGGCGGGTGCCTTGGCGTTCTCGTTGATCTGGGTCTTCCAGCGCGCCGCGGCCGTCGCGCCGATTGCCCCACCCCCGTACACGACAGGGAACGTGCGCCCGATGCGCCGGGCCAGCTCCTGGGCGTCGTTGCCGTCGGCGACCAGCGCGTCGCGTCGGCGACGCAGCTGGTCGACCGCGAGGTCGATCCACTGCGTCGCACCGGGGAACAGGCCGATCTCCTCCAGCACCACGAGAGGCGGGATGACGAGCGCGCCGAGGCCCACTCTCGGCTGCGGGATGCCGCCGGGCACCTCCACCACCGGCGCGCCCCATCCCGCGGCCCGCTTGGCGATCTCCCCTCCGCCGGTGACGGCGACGATGCGCGCGCCCTGCATGGCGGCCTCGGTGCCGGTCTCGATCGTCTCCTCGGTGTCGCCCGAGAAGGACACGACGAAGACGAGGGAGCCCTCGCCCACGAAGTGGGGCAGCTCGTAGGACTTCACCACCACGACGGGCACGGCCATGAACGGCGCGGCCGCGGCGATGAGGATGTCGCCGGCGATGCCGCTGCCGCCCATCCCGAGGACGACCACGTGCTCGATCGACTCTCGGCTCGGCAGGCCCTGGAGACCGCGGGCGGCCTGGGCCGCGTCGAAGACGCGCTCGGGCAGCGCCGCGGTGGCATCCGCGATGTTCTGGGTGTCGATCACAGTGACATTCGCTCGCTTGCAAGCTGCGCTCGCTGATGTGCGATGGGGGCCCCACACATCCGGCCCCCGGCGACGAATTCAGCGCTGGCCGCCCCATCGCGGGCTGCTGCCGGAGTCATCGGCTGCGTCACGACTGGCCCTCGTCGAAGGTGGGTTTGACGCCGTCGGCTTCGGCCTTGGCCGTCAGGCGGGCGTGCTCGTCGTCGCCGACCGTCTCGGCCTCGTCGATGAGCATGATCGGGATGTCGTCGCGGATCGCGTAGCGCCGCTTGAGGCGGGGGTTGTACAACGCCTCTTCGTCACGGAAGTAGAGCAGCGGGCCCTTGTCCTCCGGACAGGCGAGGATCTCGAGCAGCTTCGGGTCGAGGGCCATCAGTGCTTCCTCATGATGTCGAGGACCGCTGCGGTGTGTTGGTCGCAGTCGGCCCGGGTTCGGGCTTCGAGGTTGAGCCGAAGCAGCGGCTCGGTGTTCGAGGGGCGCAGGTTGAACCACCAGTCGCCCAGGTCCACTGTGAGCCCGTCGAGACGGTCCGCCTCGGCGTCCTTGAAGGAGTCGGCGACCCGTTCGATGACGGCGCCGGTGTCGTCCACCTCGACATTGATCTCGCCCGATTGCGCGTAGCGCTCGAACGGCTTGCGCAGCTCGGAGAGCGGCTGATCGGCCTTGCTCAGCATCTCGAGGACGACGAGGGCGGCGATGATGCCGGAATCGGCGCGGTAGTTCTCGCGGAAGTAGTAGTGACCCGAGTGCTCGCCGCCGAAGACGGCGCCCGTCTCGGCCATCACCTGCTTGATGAAGGAGTGACCGACGCGCGTGCGCACGGGCGTGCCCCCGCGTTCGCGGATGACCTCGGGCACGGCCTTGCTGCAGATGAGGTTGTGCAGGATGGTGGCGCCCGGGTACCGCTCGAGCATCGACGCAGCGACCATGGCGGTGGTCGTCGAGCCCGACAGCAGCTCAGCCTTCTCGTCGACGAGGAAGACCCGGTCGGCGTCGCCGTCGAAGGCAAGGCCGACATCGGCCCCCTTCTCGAGCACGCGGGCCTGCAGGTCCTTCTGGTTCTCCGGCTGGATCGGGTCAGCGGGGTGGTTGGGAAAGGTGCCGTCGAGCTCGCCGTACATGATCTCGACGTCGAAGGGCAGGCCCTCGAACACCTTGGGGGCGACCAGTCCGCCCATGCCGTTGGCCGTGTCAGCCACCACCTTGAGGGGCCGCAATGTCGAGCGATCGACGAAGGATCGAACATGATCGGCGAACGCGCCGAGCAGGTCCATCTCGGTGACGGTGCCGCCGCTCGGGCCGTCGGGGACGCCCTGGGCCACCAGGGACTTGATCTGCCGCAACCCGGTGTCCTCGCCCACGGGCTTGGCGCCGGCCAGGCACATCTTGATGCCGTTGTACTGGGCGGGGTTGTGAGACGCCGTGAACATGGCGCCCGGGGCGTCGAGGCGACCGGCGGCGAAGTAGATGAGGTCGGTGGAGGCCATGCCGAGGTCGACGACGTCGAGGCCCTGGCCGGTGACGCCCTCGGCGAAGGCCCTGGTCAGCTCCACGCCCGACGGGCGCATGTCGCGTGCGACGAGCACGCGCTCGGTTCTGTTGTCCGCTTCGCGGACGAAGATGGCAAAGGCGGCGCCGATGGCGCGGCAGACCTCCGCGTCGAGCTGCTCGGGCACCGTTCCGCGGATGTCGTAGGCCTTGAAGATGGCATCCAGGTCCGACATTCGGCCCCGACTCTAGTGGGCCTCACCCAGGCGCCTTCTGTTCCAGCTCGGCCGGTGAGCGGTCGTAGACGCCCCGGCTGGCCCACCGGCGGATGCGGAAGATGTCGCGCAGGACCCGCAGGGCGTCGAGGCCCACCCGCACGGTCGACGAGGACGAGTTGGCCAGCGAGACCGGCACCTCGGCGAGCGACAGCCGGTAGCGCTCGGCCAGGTGGAACAGCTCCACGTCGAAGGCGAAGCGGTCGACGCGTGCCCGCCCGAACATGAGCCGGGCCGCGTCGGAGCGGAAGGCCTTGATGCCACATTGGGTGTCGCGGTACTGACCGAGGAGCACCGCCATGGTGAGAGCGTTGATGGCCCGCCCGCCCGCTTCGCGGAGGCGTCCGGCCCGCACCAATGTGGTGGTCTCCACGTGACGGCGGCTGCCCACCACCATGTCCCAGCCCGCTTCCACCTCGGCCAGCAGGCCCAGGAGCTGGGCCGGCGTATAGGACAGGTCGGCGTCGAGAAAGGCGACGGTCCTCCCTGTTGCCTCCAGCACGCCGGCGCGCACGGCTGCACCCTTGCCCCGGTTCTGTGTGAGCTCGATGACGCGGTCGGCGCCGCCGTCGCGGGCTGCCGTCGCCGTCCCGTCCGGTGACCCGTCGTCCACGACGATCACCTCCAGGGCATCGGGCCCGAGCTCGGCCAGCTCGGTGCGCAGCCGGGCGATGGTGGTGCCGATGCGCGCCTCCTCCCGGAAGGCGGGCAGCACCACGGACAAGCGGACGCGGCCCGGTGCGGGACCACGGTCTGTGCGGTGGGACTGGGCCTCGCGCACCGCCTCGAAGAGGACCGTGCGGTATCCCACGAGGCGCACGAAAGCGGCGAAGGCCAAGGCGATCACCTTGGCGACGAGCAGCCCCTCGAGGTCGCGCGACTCGTTGGTGACGGCGACGACGGTGCGCAGGACGGTGATGTCGAGCGCCCCCGCGGTCACGGTGATGAGCACGAAGGCGCCGGGCTGGTGCACCCAGCGGATGCGCGGGTCGTCGGCGAAGGTCACCAGCTTGTTGAGGCCGAACGACAGCCCGCCCGCAGCCGCGATGGCGATGGCGTCGGCGACGATGACGGGCAGACCGGCGCCGAGGCGCAGGGCCAGCAGCAGGCCGACGTCGACGATGGTGAGCAGGAGCCCGACGGCGGCGAACCGCCGCAGGCGACGCCTCACGGCTCGGGCGAGGTGCGGGCGACGACGGGCTCGTGCGGTGGGGCCGGCGCTGCATCACCATCGACTTCGTCGAGTTTGGGCTCGGAGGGAACGTCCAGCGTGAACGCGTCGGTCGTCTCGGCGTCATAACCAGGCGACCGACGGCGGACGAAGAGGACGAGGGCAATCAAGCCGACCAGCCCTGCGAGATAGCCCAACTTCTCGACCGACGTGTACCCGTAATGCAGCTCGACGTGCTTGCTCGTGGGCACGACGACCATCTGGTTCGGCGCGACGCGCCACGGCCCGTCTGCCCCCGACGCGTGCCAGTTCGGGAAGAACGAGGTCTTGACCAGCACGGGTGTCCCGACGCGGTCGACGTCGAAAGAGATGCGATCGTCGGTCGTCTTGATGTTGGACACGGCGACGGCGGGCACGGCCCGGCGGGGCGCGGCCGCGCCGTGCGCCGACACCTTGGGCCAGTTGGAGGGCCCGTCGGCGGCGCGAGGGACGTCCCATCGGTCGGGGTCCTGGAAGTACTCGACGCCGACCGACTGCCACGCCTTGCCGCCCTTCCCCACGTCGGTCATCACCGCGGGGAGGTAGTCCAACGCCGTCACCGTGGCCGAGCCGCTCACCTCGAAGATCTCCCAATTGCGGTCGCGCGTGACGGTCTGGTTGTTCTCCTGGTAGCTCACCGGCCACGGCCCGACCGTTTCGACCAGCTCGAGGTCGGGGTTGGTGCGGGCCTGGGCCTTTCCGTCCTCGGAGAAGACCATGTAGTACTTCACGCCCATCAGCTGCATGTGCTCGACGCCGCGGGCCACGTCGAGGTCGGTGTAGGGCAGGTCACGCTGCGGTCGCGACGGCCGCTTGGACAGCTCGGACTGCATGAGGAAGTGGTACGGCGTGGTGGCGGAGGACTCGAAGTAGACACCTTCCATCGAACCGATGCAGCCGTCGGTCCAATACGGCAGAAGCATCAGGCTCATTGGGGTGCCCTGCTGATCGAGCTCGCTCTCGTACTCCCAGTTGGCGCGCCCGCAGCCGTACCGCTTCCCCACCTCGCCCATGGTCGTGATGATGTCGTGGTACTCGGGGTAGGCGGGCTTGCGTTCGTAGCCGCTGTAGTTCCAGCTGACCCAGCCGGGGACGAAGCTCTTGTCGGTCGAGCGGATGCCCAACCACTCGTACCTGCCGTCGGCCAGGTGATGACCGCCGGGCAGCACCTGCAACGGGAAGGCGACGAAGACGAGGGCGGCGGCCAGGACGACGACGGCCGCCGCGCTCTCAGCGAGAGCCGCGTAGGTCGGCCGCCGCTGCAACAGCCACGCCGCGCCCCGGCCTCCTTCCGCGAAGAGCACGCCGACGAGCAGGAAGAGGCAGAGGAACCAGAACGGCAGCAGCCGGGCATTCCAGATCCGGCCCTGGGGCATGTACCGGAACCCGACGCCCGCGAGCACGGCCATGATCGTGAGGAACGTGCCCACCCGCCGGCGCTGCAGGATAGAGACAACGGCGCCGAGCGCAGCCAGCAGCACCAACCATTTCAGGTTGGCGGGGACGAGCTCCTTGTAATACGTCTCGAGCTTCTCCCACCCCATGTCGGTGGTGAGGCCGAGACGGCCGACGAACGGCAGCGTCCAGAACGCGGAGAGAAGTGCGCTGACGACGCCGACGGGGATGGCGAACTTGAGGCGCCGCACTGACGGTTCCATCAACGTGAGCACGACCGCGCCGACGACCGCGAAGGCCGCGGGGAGGATGTGGCACAGCCCGGTGGCCGCGAGCAGGACGGCGGCGAGGGCGCGGTAGCGGCCCGTCTGCAAGCCCTTGGCGAGCACGCCGAGGAAGACGATGGCGAGGGCGAGGCCGATGGAGAACGTGAACTCGCCGGCCAGCGTCGAAGGAATGTTCCCGCCGTAGATCGTGTAGCCCCGGTTGAAGAGGTACGGCACCGTCGCCGCGGCCAGGCACGCAGGGCCCGGTCGTCGCATGCCGGCCAACTTGCCGAAGGCCCACGCCGCGATCGGCAGGGCGACGAGGCCGGAGACGCTGATCAGCTTGAAGGCCACGCCGTAGGGCAGCAGGAGGTCCAGCAGGACGACCGCCAGCATCGGCAGCGGGAAGTAGAACACCAGCATCGGCGTTCCCGCGTACCAATCCTGTGACCAACCGGTGAGCCGGCCGTGGGGCAGCAGGTGGTCGCGGAGGTAGGCGGGGGTGGCCACGTGGGCGCCCATGTCGCCGCCCGCGGGCGTCGTGTTGAGCGTCAGCAGTGACGGTGAGAGCTGGACGAAGACGAACAGCGCCGCACTGGCAACGACCAGGAGCGTGACGATCGACCACGGCGTGGGACGGTGCCACGAGAGACGAGGCCACGAGAGACGGCGCATGAAGATCGCCATTTTGCCGCAAACCCGGGCCCGATCAGCACCGGGGGGGACCTACCTGCGGACGGTGGCGAGCTCGAGGACGCCGTCGACGGCGACCTGGTTGCCGTCGCGGTCCCACCAGCGGGTGTCACAGCGTGAACAGCTGTGCATGGTGACGCGGTTCTCGCCGACGTTCATCCCGATCTCGACCAGCTGGCTCGTCCGGCAGTTCGGACACGACATCACAGGCTCCCCTCGCAGCACGACTCTCCGCTGCAGGTATCGGCCAAATCGCCGCGAACCTTTAGTTGGTCGCGGCGAGGGCGAGCAGGGTGATGGCGTTGAAGGTGGCGTGGGCGACGAGGCCGGGTCCGAGCCGCCCGCTTCGGTGGGCCAGCCACGAGAGCACGGCGCCGAAGGCGGCGAGGGCGGTGATGAGGGCGAGCGACGACCACCCGCTGATGTCCCCGGTGGCGTGCACGAGGCCGAAGGCCATGGCCGACAGGGCGATGCCTGCGACGGAGCCGAGGCGGCGGACGGCCGAACGCTGCAGGAGCCCGCGGAAGTAGAGCTCCTCGAAGAAGGGGGCGCCGAGGCAGAGAAAGGGGGCGAGCACGACGAGCCGCAAACCGCCCGCGTCGCCGGTGACCTCCTTGGCCTGTTGCTCGACGTCGACGCTGTTGTCGATGAGGCTGAAGAGCGAGACGATCACGTTGACGAGGAAGAACTGGCAGATGAGGCCGACGACGATGCCGACGGCAATGTCGCGGGGTTCGATGCGCAGCCCGTAGTCGGTTGCCAGGCTGCCGCTGCCCTTGCGCTTGCTGGCCCGCCACGCCATCCCGAACAGCCCGGCCCACAAGCCGACGAGGGTGGCGGCGATGAGGCCGGTGTCGTTGGTCGTGGCGCTGTCCTCGCCCGCGACGGCGACGTACAGCACCGACATCAGCACGGTGCCGACGATCCCGGCGACGAACGCCAGCGCGGCGTCGCCCATGCCCCATCGGGGCGGGACGGCGTCGCCTGAGTCGTCAGCGGCAGCGGGAACGGCCGCGGTGGGGTCAGTCATCCAGGGTCTTGCCGATGTAGCGCGACCGCACCTTGGGGCCCTCGCGCCAGAACGCGTACCAGTAGGGCCCGTGCGGGCACTTGGTGCACCCGGCCTTGCCACAGCGCCGGAGCTGCTGGCGATAGGAGACAGAGGGCTCGCCGGACTCGGCGTCGAACTGCGGTCCCTGCTTCTCGCGGAGGCGGCCCTTGGCCAGGATCACCAGCCGGCGCAGCTCGAACTCGTCGAGGCCCCGCACCATGTCGGTGGCGCGCCGATCAAGGGGCATGCGGGGAAATCTAATTCCGGCAGCGGGCTACGAAGCGGCGACGTAGAGCGTGGGCTTGCGCCGGTCGACCAGCGCCCAGCCGAGGGGCACGTGCATGTTGTCGGCGTGCTGGTCGCACAGCGCCCAGCCGCCCTCCACCGACGGCCGGTCCAGCCATGCAGTGCGGTTGGAGTAGTCGTAGCCGAGGACGGCGGCCACCGTCCCGGGGCAGCCGGGATGGGCACAGTGCGCGGTGCGGTCCATGGAACGCGAACCGTACTGACTGTCCAGGCGCCACGGGTGGACCCCCCGAACCCATCGCTTTTGGCCTTTCACTGGGGCCAGGACCCCAGTGAAAGACCAAAAGCACCGATCTGTCTTGTGTGACAAGTGTTGCCCAAGGCGCTGTTGTGATTCACAGTCCAGTGCCGAGGCACGCGAGAGAGTTTGGCGACGGTCAGCCCTTAGCATGGGCGCATGAGCCCGCAACCGCCCGACCAGGGGCCGAAACGGCCCACCACGCCGGGCCTGGGCGGGCCGCCCGAGCAGAACTGGCGCTGGGCCGTCTTCGTGATCGTGGGGCTCATCGCCGCTGCCCTGCTCCTGCCGCCGCTGTTCAACAGCGCGCCCAAGACCGAGCTGACCTACAGCGATCTCCTCACCCAGGCCAACGAGGGCAAGGTCGCCGAGGTCACCGTCAACAACGACACCGGCGAGATGACCGGCAAGCTCAAGACCGACGCAACCTTCTCGGTGCGCGGTCCCCACCCCGTGCCGGACGCCGACCTGGCGCTGCTCCGGAGCAAGACCAAGGTCAAGTTCAGCAACGACCAGCCCAACCTCATCGCGTCGCTGCTGCCATTCCTGCTCCCCATCGGCATCCTCATCGGGTTCTGGGTGTGGATGAGCAGACGGGCCCAGGGTCAGATGACCGGGCTGATGTCGATCGGGCGGTCGAAGGCGAAGGTGTACACCACCGAGCGGCCCCGCACGACGTTCGCCGACGTCGCCGGCTACGCCGGGGTCAAGCAGGAGATCCGCGAGGTCGTCGACTTCCTCAAGTCCCCCGGGCGCTTCAAGGAGATCGGCGCCCGCATCCCCAAGGGCGTGCTCCTGGTCGGCCCGCCGGGTACAGGCAAGACGCTGCTGGCCCGAGCCGTGGCCGGCGAGGCCGGCGTGCCGTTCATGTCCGTCACCGGCTCGGACTTCATGGAGATGTTCGTCGGCGTGGGCGCCTCGCGTGTGCGCGACCTGTTCCAGACGGCCCGCAAGCAGGCCCCGGCCATCATCTTCGTGGACGAGCTCGACTCCATCGGCCGCAAGCGGGGCGCCGGCCTCGGCGGCGGTCACGACGAGCGGGAGCAGACCCTCAACCAGATGCTCTCGGAGATGGACGGCTTCGAGACCACCGAGGGCATCGTGATGATGGCGGCCACCAACCGGCCCGACATCCTCGACCCCGCCCTGCTCCGGCCCGGTCGCTTCGACCGCCAGATCATCGTCCCCCTCCCCGACCTCGAGGAGCGGCTGCCCATCCTCCAGGTGCACTGCCGCGACAAGCGCATGGCCGCCGACGTCGACCTGGCGGTGGTGGCGCGGGGCACGCCCGGCATGAGCGGGGCCGACCTGGCCAACCTCGTCAACGAGGCGGCCCTGCACGCCGTGCGCCGGGGCGCGAACGAGGTCCACATGGAGGACTTCGAAGCGGCCCGCGACCGCGTGCTCATGGGCCAGCGGCGCGAGACGATGGCGTTGTCCGAGGACGAGAAGGAGCGCGTCGCGTACCACGAAGGCGGCCACGCCGTGCTCGCCTACGTGCTGCCCGACGCCGACCCCGTCCACAAGGTGACGATCCTGCCGACGGGCATGGCCCTCGGCGTCACCCAGCAGCTGCCGCTCGAGGAGCGCCACATCTACCCGCGGGAGTACATCGAGGACTCACTCGCGGTGCGGATGGGCGGGCGGGTCGCTGAGGCGCTCGTCTACGGCGACCTGTCGACGGGCGCCAACAACGACCTCGTCGGCAACACCGAGCTGGCGCGCAAGATGGTGCGGGAGTGGGGCATGAGCGAGCGCATCGGTCCCATGGCCTGGGGGTCGGCGGGCATGGTCTTCCTCGGCGAGGACCTCATGCACACCCGCGACTACAGCGACGAGACCTCACGCGTCATCGACGAGGAGGTGGAGCGAATCCTGCGCGAGCAGGAGGAGCGGGCCACCAAGATGCTGCGCCGCCACCGCAAGGGCCTCGACCTGGTCGCCGTCGCGCTGCTCGAGAAGGAGACCATCGACGGCGCCGAGGTCGCCCGCCTCGTCGACCAGGCCTTCGGTCGCGCCGTGCACGGCGGTCGCGACACGACGGTCCCCCGCTTCGGCTCCGCCGACGTCGCCGACGACACCCCCCTCGACGACACCGACGAGACCGTCGAGATGGACCGCTCGAGGTTCAACCGCCCCTGAGCCAACCCCTGGGTGCACTTGGGGGCGTATATGGCCACAAGTGCACCCAACGGCTTCTAGGAGGGGCGGCCGAGGTCGGGTTCGGGGGAGGCGCCGGGAGCGCGGGCTTCGGCGACGGCGGCCCAGAGGTCGGTGGCGGTGGGGACGCCGACGAAGGAGGCGGCCACGGCGCCGTCGGGCCCGGCCACGAGGATCATGGGGACGACGTCGACCGCGTAGCGGGTGTGCAGCTCCTTCCGGAGCTGGTACGGCACGTCCTGGACCGCGACCGAGGAGCTGGTCAGCACCGTCGCCTTCTCGATGGCGCGTACGCACGAATCGCACGTCGCTGACGTGAACACCGCCACCAGCCACGGGACGTCCGACGCGTCGAAGTCGGCCCGATCGAGCTGGGTCGGGACCGCCCAGCGGGACTGCGTCGGCGCGTCGGCCCGGGCGCGTAACCGCTGCAGCAGGCCCGCGACGGCAACGGCCACGACGACGAGCACGGCGGCGATGATCAGGCGTTCCACGACGCCTCAACTATGCAGCGCCCGCCCCGGTTGACTACAACCTGTCCGATGCCCGACCACGAGGAGACGATGCAGCCGTCGACCTACGGGGCGACGCCGTCGTCGGCCGATGCGGTCGAGGAGGAAGCTGCACCGCCGAAGCCTCCTGAGCCCGCCAAGGTCTCGTCCTGGCCCATGTGGGTGCTGGGCCTCGTCATCATGGTCGACCAGATCGACCAGAACATCGTGCGCGGCCTGGTGACGCCGCTGAAGGAAGACCTCGGGATCTCCGACTTCCAGATCGGCCTGCTGCTGTCGTCGTTCGTGCTCGTCAACGGCCTCATCACCGTTCCCGCCGGCTACCTGGCGGACCGCTGGAACCGCAGCCGCACCATCGGTCACACCGTCGTCGCGTGGTCGGCGATCACCGCTTTCTCCGGGCTGTTCCGCAACTTCGGCTGGCTCATCGGCGTGCGGTCGGCGCTCGGTTTCGGACAAGCGATCACCGAGCCCGCCTGCGCCAGCCTCATCGCCGACTACTACCCGGCTGAGCAGCGGGGCAAGGCCTTCTCGATCCAGCAGGGCCTGCTCTTCGTGGGCGTTGGATTGGGCGTCGGACTCGGGGGCGCCATCGGCAGCACGCTCGGATGGCGATGGGCCTTCCTCATCGTGGCCCTGCCCGGCTTCTTGGTGGCGATGTTGGCCTACCGGCTCAAGGAGCCGAGCCGCGGTCACGCCGACCGCCTGCACCTGGGGCTGGACGACGACGGTGTCGACGTGGACGTGGAAGAGGAGCCCCACGGCCTCTTCGACGAGGGCTTCCGCCAGTTCGTCCGCGACATGGTCGCCGGCCTGCGCCAGGACCTCCGCACCATCTGGGGCATCACGACGATGCGTTACGCACTCGTCGGCGTCTCCGCCCTGCTCTTCAGCATCACCGCGGTGGCGGCGGGGCTCCCCCAGTTCTACGAGCGCCAGCTCGGCGTGAAGGAGGGGCAGGCCGAGGCCCTCTTCGCCCTCCTCGTCATCGCCGGCGGCCTCCCCGGCGTGCTGCTGGGCGGGCGCCTGGCCGATCGCTACGCGACCCGCATCCGCGGTGCCCGTATGGCCATCCCGGCGTACTGCATCCTCATCGGCACCGGCCTCTTCACCATGTCGTACCTGTGGGTGCCGCTCGCGGTCGCCATCCCCCTCGAGCTGGTCGGCTTCTTCATCACGACGATGTCGATCCCGTCATTGCGGGCCGGGCTGTCCGACGCGGTGCCGGCCAACCTGCGGGGCGCAGGCTTCGGCGCCTTCAACCTGTGCTCGGTGCTGTTCGGCCAGGCCGCGGCCCCACTGATCCTGTTCGGCATCTCGGGCGCTTTCGACGACAACCTGCGCACCGCGCTGCTGGCCGTCTCCCCACCGGTGTTCATCGGAGCCCTGTTGCTCCTCCGTGCGCGTGACCACCTCGACGAGGACGCAGCGAAGATCTTCCAGGCCATCGTCACCGCCATGCAGGAACAGCAGGAGCGCGAGGCGCGCGGCCAGGCTTAGCGACCTACGGCGCGGGGATGCCGATGCTGAAGGAGAACCCCACCCCGTCGGTGCGGTAGAGGGTGCGCTCCACGACGACCGGCGCGGTTGCTTCCACGACGAGGGGTGTCTCGGGTCGCTGCAGGTGATCCCCCAGCCGGAACGCCTGACGCCGCCCGGCCGCCAGGCTCAACGACTGGAGGCCCTCGACCGCGAGCCGCTGTCCGCCGGCGAGGACCGAGAACGAGACCTTGGCCGCCCTGCGACTGGGGTTGTGCACCACGACCCACTCGTCGGACTCGGGCGCGGCGCTGCCGGCGACGAGGAACCAGCGGGTCGAGAGGCGACGGGCACCCATGGTGTCGGCGAAGCCCGTTCGTGGCGCGGGCGGCACGGCGTCGACCGTGCGCTCGACGACGACGCCCGGCCCTGACCGGCGCACCACGGTGATGGCGTGGGAGTCGTCCTTGGGGATCCGTGACTCCTTGTTGGCCGAGAGGGTGATGCGCTCCCGTGCGGGCACCGTGAGCTCGAAGGGCTCGGCCGCGCCCTTCTCGAGGGCCAGCTCCACGTCGACGGTGGCCTCCTGCTCGCTCGGGTTGTAGATGGCCACGTTCTCGCTGATGCCGTCGCGCACGTAGCCCTCGGGGAAGCGCCACACGGCGCCGACCGACGGCGCGCCCAACACCAGGGCCATGCCCTTGCGGCCGCCACCGTCATGGAGCTGGAGCTTGGAGACGACCAGGCGGCCGGACCGCACGGAGACCGACGTGGCGAGGGTCTCCCGGCGCCGCACGAACTCGCCGATGTTGCGGATGACGAGTGAGCGGGCCGGGATGACCAGGCCCTGCAGAGCGCGGGGCACGGACCGGCCCTGGTCGGTGCTGAACGACATGTCGGCGATGGCGTTGTCGGGGAAGGGGTTGAACAGGGCCAGCACCATGGTCGCCTCGCGCCTGGTCGAGCCGTCGGCGAAGTACCACCGGTCCGACGCTGCCGATGCGCACGGCGACGCGCTCGCTCCCAGAGCTCCCGTGACCGTCTGCTCGACCACGCCCTGGCCGCCGTCGAGGTCGACCATTGCCGCCGCGTAGCCCGCCTTGGCCACGTCCTGGAGCCGCAATGACTGAATCGAGTTGCCCCGCACCGTGAGCTGTCGGGTGGCCCGCCTGCCCTCGCTCGGGATGACGGTGACCACGGCCTTGAGCTCGCGCGTACCCGGGTTGGCGACGATGACGGTGACGTCGGCTGCCCCGCCCGACGCCGCCGTGCCGCCCGCGCAGTACCAGGTCGACGACACCGAACTGGCTGCGGGTGCGGTCGGCATGTCGACGGCCGGGCCCGCGACCACGCCAGTGGACCGGTCGCCGCGGTCGACCACGCCGGCGGCGATCAGCAACGCCGCGAGCACGACGACGACGAAGCCGCGCCTGGGCGCGACATCGGCCGCGGGCGACGTCATGCGACCCGCCGGCGCCTGCGGTGGTCGCGCAGGGCGCGCGCCGCCGCGAACCAAAGGGCGGCCTCGACCGCGATGGCGATGTAGCGCGCCGGCGACGTCCGGTAACGCAGCGTCGCGTTGCCGCCGCGGCCGACGTCGAAGGCGTTGGCCCAACCGAAGGCGGTGCGTCGGTCGGCGTCGCGGCCACCGACGTGCAGCTTCCATCCCGGGGAGCTCGCCTCGGACAACAGCAGCTGGTCGCCATCGGCGACCGGACCGGTGAACCGGAACGGTGAATGCTCCTTGGGCAGCACAGGCTCCGAGCCCGCCAGCTCGGCCCGGCGGGCCCCGTCGAGGCCGGTGGCCCTGCTCGCCTCCGCCGCGGTGGGGCCGAGGCGGGCGCGGCCCGGGGCCCACGCCGCGTTCTCGTAGACGACGAGGTCGGCGTCGCCCTGTAGCTCCCGGAGGTCGACCTGGGACGAGAAGGTGTCGGAGAGCGCCGGAGCGCTCGCGGCGCCGAGCTCACCGACAGGGACCACGATGTAGCGCACCGCCATCGGGGCGAGCAGGTGGCCGAGACGGGTGGTGCCCCGCGTGCGCGCGAGGTTGACGGCATCGGGGATCAGCTCGGTGGCGCCCTTCGATGACCCGGGCCAGAGCACGGTCGCGTCGGGCGGACCGCCCCGTGACGTCCCGTACGCGAGGCCCTCGCCCAGGCGCCAGCCCTGCAGCGGCAGGGCCTCGGGATCACCGACCCAGAGCACGCGGAAGGCTCCGGTCCGGCGTTGGGCCGGCATCCACGAGAGCAGGCCGCCGATGTCACGCTCGGGCAGGTTCCAGCGGCCGTCGATCGCGGCCCCCAGCACGGGAAGGGTGGCGACCACCAGCGCAGCGGCCGCGATCGCCGACGCGGGCTGACGCAGGCCGAAACGGAACCCGGGCAGGTCCACCTCGAAGGCGAGGAGGCCCAATGCGACGGCGAGGGCGAGGGCGGCCGCCGCGGGGGCCAGCACGACCTCGGGAGCCGGCAGGGGAATGGGGAGCCAGCCCCGTCCGCCCAACCAGGCCACCATCCAGCACGTGACCGCGACGGTCCAGAGCTTGGCCGCCCACGTGAACCGCCACCCGCGCCCGATCACCAGCACGAGCCCGCCCGCCACGAGCAGCGCCCAACCGAGCGGCGCGCTTCCGACCGGGCCGGTGTGGAAGCGCAGCAAGGCGCCGAGCCCGATGCCGCGCGCGGCTGGGAGCTCGATGCCCGTGAACGTGGCCCAGTTGGCGCCGGGCAGGACGAACTCCAGCGTCCAGGGGAACAGCAGGACAGCCGCGCCGATGACGCCGGCGACCGCGGTGGCGAACGACCGCATCGCGGGCCCGGGCTGGCCCGCGAGCACGGCACCGAGCACGAGCCCGCCTGCAGTCAGGATCGTCATCGGCGCCAGCGCGGGCACGAGGGCCGAGGCCACCGCGAGGAGGACGGCGAGCGGCAGCGCGTGATCGCCGAGGCGCCAGCGCTCGTCGTGGCCGGGCAGGGCCCAGACAGGGACGTGCGGCTCGGCATCTTGCTCCGCGAACGCCACCGGCGCGTCCCAGTCGATCTCGGGGCCGATGGGATCGAGGGGCAGCAACGGTGGCAGGCGCCGAACGACAGGCGGCGCTGGGGCGGTGGGCTCCTCGGCGAAGACGACCGGGTCCGGCTCGGGCTCCTCATCCAACACGCGCCGGCCGAACGGGGCGAGCCCGGTGGCGCGCAGCAGGCGTCCGAGGATGAACGGTGCCGCGGCGTAGGCCAGCACGCCGCTCCATCGACCGCGGGCCAGCGCGTCGTACGGCAGGGGGTTGGCGGCGTAGATCACACCCGCGGCCAACCTGGCGCGCGGCGAGTCCAGCGGCTTGGCCATCCGGGTCGCGCCCCAGATGCCCAGCGGGACGGCGCCGAGCACGAGCAGCTTCTGCAGCAGCCCCATGGCGCCCAGCAGGACGACTCCGGCCACGCCGATGAGGCCGAAGGCGGCCGGGGCCGACCCCTCCGAGCCAAGGCCGGTGGTGCGCCACCCGCTCACGAAGAGCCGCAGCATCGTCGCCGGGCTCTCGGGGAACGGCAGCACCTCGCCGACGGTGGGGAGCCGGCCGGTGAGGAGCGAGCGGCTGCCGACCAGCAGCACGAGCCCGATCAGCGACCACACGAGCAGCGGCAGCCGTACGTCGCGGAGCGACATCGACAGGTCGCGACCCGCGACGGTGAGCAGTCGCGTGCGCTCGTCGCCACCGATCTGTCCACGGATGAACGCGCTGAACCGCGCGCTGCCGCTCACCTGCAGCCTGCGGACCTCACTGTCGGGGATGGCGCGGGTGCGGCGCACCGCCTTGCGGTGGGCGCGTAGGTCGCCGAGGCGGCGCAGGTTCCACGTCCACGCGCTGACGATGGCGGCCGCGGTGCGGCGCCGGCCGGTGAGCAGCCCGTAGACGACCTCGGCCACGTTGAGGACGATCAGCTGCGGCACGACGCGGACGAGGTGCACGATGCCGTAGTTCTTGAGAACAGTGCGCAGGCGGTTGCGCAGCTGCACCGGACGCACGTCGTCCCGTACCAGCTGCGGGTCGGTGTGGCCCGTGCTGCGCGGGTGACGCAGCCCCGATGTCAGTGCCTCGACGTGACGCACGCGCGCCGCGGGTGCGACGACGACGCGCGCGCCCGCGATCTGGGCCCGCCAGCTGAGGTCGAGGTCTTCGCCGTACAGGGTCAGCTCGGGGTCGAAGCCGCCAAGGGTTGCGAACAGGTCGGCCCGCACGAGAGTGCAGCCGCCCGGCGCCCAGAACACGTCGCGCACCGCGTCGTGCTGCTCCTGGTCGAGCTCGCCCCGCTCGGCCAACGGCGACGGCACTCCGGTCTTGTCGGCGGCCATGCCGACCTGCAGCAGGCGCTCCGGCCGCTCCCACTCCACGACCTTGGGCGAGACCACGCCGGCGTTGGACCGGAACGCCTCCTCGACGAGGAGGCGGACGGCGTCGTCGTCGGGCGCCACGTCGTCGTGGCAGAACAGGTAGTGCGACGCGCCTTCGATCAGTTCGAGCGCCTCGTTGCAGGCCTCGCCGAACCCGGTGCGGTGGGGCAGGCGGCGGACGTAGGCCTGGGGCAGCACCGCGGCGACGCGGGGGGTCGGGTCGGTGGCGCTGCCGGCGTCGACGACGAGCACGGAGAAGTTGGGGTAGTCCTGGCGGCCCAGGGCCCGGAGGGTCGGCTCCAGCCACGGACCCGGGTCGCTCGTGACCACGACCGCCACCACCGGGGGGGCGACCGCGGAGGGGTCCGCCTGCTCCGGTTCGGCCATACAGTCGGGCGAGGCTAGTGCTCATCGGCAGGCACCCTCAGGCATGATCGGCCGTGCTGGGGTGCTTGCAACTGTTTATCGCTGGGTATATAGTGGTTAGCAACCCACGATCGAAGAATCAGGAGATTCCCCATGGCTGACCTCCAGAAGACCGCCAAGGACGCCGCCTACGTCGTCGTCGGCCTGGGCGTCATCGGGTGGCAGCGGGCCCAGGTCCGCCGCCGCGAGTTGACCCAGCAGCTCCGTACCCCCCGCGCCCAGCTCGAGACCCAGGTCACCGAGGCCCGCGAGCAGCTCCACAAGCTCGCAAAGGACATCGAGCAGCGGCTCGAGCCCGTCGTCGAGCAGTTCGAGGAGCGGCTCCCCGAGCAGGCCCGCGAGCTCGTCGGGCAGGCCCGTCAGGCCGCCAAGGACGCGCGCGAGCAGCTGCGCACCCGCCTCACCAACGCTGCCTGAAGGCAGTACTGACTGAAGCAGTACTGACTGAAGCAGTACTGACTGAAGGCGTACTGAAACCCTTCCCCCCCGAACTCGCCACGCTCAACTGCACACGTGCAGCTCAGCGTGGCGAGTTCGCGTCAGGACGCAGGTCGGCGTCGGCCGCTACGAGCGCAGGCGCACCGGCAGTCGCGCCGCCATCTGGCGCAAGGTTTCCCCACGCCGCGGCTTGCGCAGGAAGACGATGACCGATGTCCACGTCGTCCTGCCGTCCGTCACCACCAGGTGCGGCGTGCGGAAGATGTCGTCAGGCACCTTGACGGGATCGTCGAGGTACTCGGTGGGCGGCAGGCGGTCGTCCAGCGGCTCCACCGGAATGAGGTCGGACGCCCACATCACGTAGCGGTCGAACTCCTCTGGCGTGAAGAACTCGGGATGGTCGACTCCGTTCAGGATCCACTCGGTGGCAATGCACACGATGCCGCCGGGCTTCGTGACCCGGGCCATCTCCCGTACCGAGTTGGCCGAGCTCTCCTTGCTGCCGAAGTGCTCGATGCTGCTGAGCGAGTAGACGACGTCGAACGACTTGTCGGCGAAGGGCAGGTGCAGCGCGTCCGCCGGCATGACCCGCA
>JBEEFQ010000158.1:0-10807 GCA_041166245.1 Actinomycetota bacterium
TGACTGCCATTCGGCTTCCACCTCGAGCGGGATGCGCCGATATGCCGCCCAATGGCCGTATCCCCTGACCCGCCAGCGCAGGTACGCGCCGACGTAGCGGCGCAGGAACCCGACGAACCCCAGCTCCTGCCACTGCCGTACGTGCACCAACTCGTGCCTGAGCAGCCTGGCGTTGTCCGCCGCCCTGCGGCGGACGCTGATGACCGCCCCAATCGTGATCGCATCCGCCCCCGGCGGCCCCGGCCCCCCCACCCACACCCAATGCCTGGGCACGCCGTCCGCAAACCTGTGCAGAGAACGGCCGGTGATCCTGTCCGATTCGCCCACTTTCAACCGGCCGTTCTCTGCACAGGTTTGACCAGGAGGGTGTCCACCCGCGGGGTCAGAAGAGTCTGGCGGTCAGCTGTTTGCGGTAGTCGGCGGTGCGGGGGTCGTCGGGGCCCAACACCTCCAGGAGGTCGAGGTACTGCTGGCGGGCGGACTCGTCGGTCTTGACCTTCTCGAGCAGCTGCGACAAGCGCTGGTCCACGTCATCAGGGGCGTCGCCGGTGCGGGCGAGGGCGGCGATGCGGCGGGTCTCGGCCGTCTCGGGGAGGCGCGCCAGCAAGGACAACGCCTCGTCGGTGTCGCCGCGAGCCACGAGCAGCTCGGCCAGCTGGGTGACGGCCGACGGGTGGTCGGACTCCAGCTCCAACGCGGCCCGCAGTGACGCCTCGTCACCGGCCGCGGCGAGCTGGTCGGCCTCCGACTCGGGCGGCGACAGGCCGTCCACGAACGCCCGCACCTGCTGCTCGGGCAGGGCGCCGATGAAGTTGTCGACCACCTTCCGATCGCGAATGGCGAACACGGCGGGGATGGACTGCACCTTGAAGGCGGCCGACACCTGCGGGTTCTCGTCCACATTGACCTTGGCCAGCTCGACCCGCCCGCCCGACTCGGCGACGACCTTCTCGAGGATCGGCGTCAGCGTGCGGCACGGCCCGCACCACTCGGCCCAGAGGTCCACCAGCACGGGGACCTCGACGGAACGGTCGAGGACCGCGGTCTCGAAGTTGGCGTCGGTGACGTCTGCCATGCACGAAAGTCTACGGTTTCCCCCATGCAACCCATCGAGGGCATCGACGCCGGCCCGGTCATCGAGTGGTTCCAGGCCAACATCGCTGGCGCCGAGCCGCCCCTCACCTTCGAGCTCATCGCCGGCGGCCGCTCCAACCTCACCTTCAAGGTCACCGACGCCAACAACCAGGACTACGTGCTCAGACGGCCGCCCACGTCTCACGTCCTTCCCACGGCGCACGACATGGGCCGTGAGTTCCGCATCATCTCCGCCCTGCAGGACACGCCCGTCCCCGTCGCGCCCAGCCTCGGCTTCTGTGACGACGAATCCGTGAACGGCCGCCCCTTCTACGTGATGGGTTACGTCGAGGGCCACATCCTGCGCGACGTGGTGACGGCCGAGAAGGTGCTGGACGAGGCGGGCCGCAAGAAGGCAGGCCAGTCGCTCGTCGACGTGCTCGCCGACATCCACGCCGTCGACGTGGACGCCGTCGGACTCGGCCAGCTCGGCCGCAAGGAGGGCTACATCGAGCGCCAGCTCAAGCGCTGGTACGGCCAGTACAAGCAGTCCCAAGAAGCGCTCGAAGACCGCAGCGTCCCCCTCGTCGACGAGATGCACGACATCCTCAGCAGCCGCATCCCGGAGCAGGGACCGGCCGCCATCGTGCACGGTGACTACCGCCTCGACAACACCATGCTGGGCGATGACGGCACCGTCAGGGCCGTCCTCGACTGGGAGATCTGCACCCTCGGTGACCCCCTCGCCGACGTCGGCCTGCTCATGGTCTATTGGTCGGAGCCGGGCGAGAACGGCGCACTGCTCGGCGCGCCCACCGCCAGCCCCGGCTTCTCGACGCGGGACGAGCTCAAGCAGCGCTACGCGGACCGCTCGGGCCGCAACGTCGATGAGCTCGACTTCTACGTCGCCTTCGGGTACTGGAAGCTGGCCTGCATCCTCGAAGGCGTCTACGCGCGCTACGCGGGCGGTGCCATGGGCGGCGACCGCAGCGGCTTCTCTGGCTTCGCCGACCAGGTGGTGTTCCTCGCCGAAGCGTCGAAGGCGGCCGCCGGCGCATGAGCCTGTACGAACGCCGGGCCGACATCACCGTCGACGCGCCCGTGCTCATCGTCGCCATGGAGGGTTGGATCGACGCCGGCCTCGGCGCCGGTGCCGCCCTCGCCAGCGTGATGGCCCAGGTCGACACCGAGGTGGTCGCCACCTTCGACGGCGACGCCCTCATCGACCAGCGGGCCCGCCGCCCCGTGCTGCGCATCGTCAACGGCGTGAACGAGGGACTCACATGGCCGGAGATCCAGCTGCGCGCCGGCCACGACGCGGCCGGCAAGGGACTGGTCCTGCTCGTCGGCCCCGAGCCCGACGTGCGCTGGCGAGGCTTCACCGCCGACGTCGTCGCACTGTCGACCCAGCTCGGTGTGCGCATGATGCTCGGCC
The DNA here is from genome assembly GCA_041166245.1 of Actinomycetota bacterium. Taxonomy (GTDB): domain Bacteria; phylum Actinomycetota; class Acidimicrobiia; order Acidimicrobiales; family JAFATL01; genus JBEEFP01. Next base: position 2,510 of record JBEEFQ010000158.1, read on the forward strand.
TCGGCGCATTCCCAGCGCCCGTCCCCCACACGAGACCCACACGGCTGGCCGCCACCGCCACCGACACCGAGCTGGCGGCGCGGGTCGGCTTCATGCCCGGCGGCATCGAGGTCCCGGCCGGCATCGAGGCCGCCCTCGAGGTCGCGTTCGCGGAGGCGGGCGTGCCCGCCGTCGGCCTTTGGGCGCGCGTGCCCCACTACGCGGCGGCCATGCCCTACCCCGCCGCGGCGGCCGCGCTCATCGACGGCCTGGTCGACATCGGCGGGCTCACCCTCTCGGCCGCCGACCTCCGCGAGGCCGCCGAACGCACCACCGGCCAGATCGACGAGCTCATCGCCAACAGCGAGGAGCACCAGGCCATGGTCACCCAGCTCGAGTCCCAGATCGACGCGACCGAGAACGAGCAGTCGGGCTTCGATCCGTCGACGCTCCCCTCCGGCGACGAGATCGCGGCCGAGCTCGAGCGCTTCCTGCGCGGCCAGGGCTGACGCGGCGTAGGGTCCGCACCATGAAGGTCGACGGAGGAATCGGGTTCGGGTTCAACCGGGAGCTGGGCCACGCCGCCAAGGTCCAGGAGGACATGGGATACGACGGAATCTGGTCGGCGGAGACCGCCCACGACCCGTTCTTCCCGCTGCTTCTCGCGGCCATGGAGACCGACCGCGTCGAGCTCGGCACCGGCATCGCCGTGGCCTTCGCGCGCAGCCCGATGGTGCTGGCCCAGATCTCCAACGATCTCCAGCTGGCATCGGAAGGCCGCTTCATGCTCGGCCTCGGCAGCCAGATCAAACCCCACATCGAGAAGCGCTTCAGCATGCCGTGGTCGCACCCTGCGCCCCGCATGCGCGAGTTCATTCTCGCCATGCGCGCCATCTGGGACAGCTGGCACAACGGCACCAAGCTCGAGTTCCGCGGCGAGTTCTACACCCACACCCTCATGACGCCGTTCTTCAACCCCGGGCCCAACCAGTTCGGGCCGCCCAAGGTGTTCCTCGCCGCGGTGGGCGAGAAGATGACCGAGGTGGCGGGCGAGACGTGCGACGGCCTCCTCGCCCACGGCTTCACCACCGAGCGCTACCTCAAGGAGGTCACCATCCCGGCGCTGGAGCGCGGCCTGGCCAAGGCGGGCAGGCAGCGCAGCGACTACGAGATCTCCTATCCCGCGTTCGTCGTCACCGACGACCAGTCGGACCAGTTCGTGCGCCAGCAGATCGCCTTCTACGGCTCGACCCCCGCCTACCGACCCGTGCTCGACCTGCACGGCTGGGGCGACCTGCAGTCCGAGCTCAACGGCCTGTCCAAGCAGGGCGAGTGGGTGCAGATGGGCAAGCTCATCACCGACGACATCCGCGACGCCTTCGCCGTCGTGGGTGACCCCGCCGAGATCCCCAAGCAGATCATCGCCAAAGTCGGCGACGTCGTCGACCGCGTCAGCTTCTACACCTCCGGGCTCGGCGACCCCGAGAAGATGCGCACCGTCATCCAGCAGTTCCAAGCCGCGGTATGAGGCGGCCTGACGGCCGCTTCGTGCGCATGACACGGCCTGCTTGCTGCGCTGCGCAGGCATAGCGCCATGCGGCGGGCGCTGCTTGCTCTGTGCCTGCTCGCCGGCGCTTGCAACTCCGCGCCGAAAGACGACGGCACCGCGCAACCACCGGCGCCGACGACAGCCGCACCCACCACCGCCGCGGCCACGTGCGAAGGAATCGGCCCGGCGCCGACCTCCGATCCGGAGATCACCTTCGTCGCCGACGGGCGACTCCAGGCTGTCTCCGCCGACGGCACCGGCCTGCGCTGTCTGGCTGAAGGAGTGCCCGCCGTCGCCAACGCGTCGATGGCGTGGGGCGGCGCGGCCGACCGCGTCCTGCTGCCGCCCACGTCGGTGTTCCTCGCCGACCGCAAGGTCTCGGCCGACGTCGGCCCCAAGGCCATCGCCACCCTCTCCCGCCCGACCGGCACCTCGGTGCTCGCCGTCGGCAACGATCACAAGCTGCGGAAGCACCCGATCGAGGGTGGGCCCTTCACCGACATCTCCTTCCTCGCGCGTACCGACGAGGCCGTCTACCACCCGGGCGGGCGGTTCATCGCGGCCGTCGGTCTCGACCACAACGGCGGCTATGGCATCTCCCTCGCCACCAACCAGGGAAAGGACGCTCGCAAGCTGGCCGATGGTGAGCGCGCGGGCCGTATCTACTCCCTCGCGTTCAGCCAAGACGGCGAGCAGCTCTGGTTCCTCGCCGACCACGGTGACCACGGCGACGTGCACCAGCTCGACCTGCGGACCGCCGCGCTGACCACGCTTTCTCAAGCGAACAAGCCGTACGCCCGCGTGATCGCATCGGCCTTCACCCGCACCCAGGCGGTAACGACCAACAAATGTGAGTCACTCGCCAACGGCCTGGGCGTGCAGCCCTCCGGGCGTCTGGCCGAGCGGACGCTCGAACCGGTCGGGTTCCTCGCCGACGGCAGGCTCGTGGTGCTGGCCCGCGCCAGCGGCTGCTCTGGCACCGGCGACGTGCATGTGCTCGGCCCTGGCTCCACCGACCCGCCCGCCCTCGCCCGCAGCGTCGAGTCCGTCGCCATCCGCCAGCCACTGCCGCCGCCCGGCGAGTTGCCCAACGCCATCAACCCGGCGCCCGCCTGATGACGGGCCGACGGGACCGGTCGGTCCCAGTGAGCAGCTAGAGGGCGATCAGCGCCAGGGGCACGCCGAAGAGGACGGCCGCGAACACGGTCAAGCGGCGCCGCGACTCGAGAGCGCGCCTGGCCACGCCGAGGCAGACGCGACGGATGAGCGGGTAGGCGAAGACGAGTAGCAACAGGGTCCACACCGTCAACGTCGCGGTCACTGCGACCACCACCCGCACCGCGTCCTGATTGCCGAGCAGGATGGCGGCCACGAGCGTGTCGACGAGCGTCGTGATGTTGGCGCCGAAGATGTAGGGCAGAGTGTTGGCCCGGCGCAGGTAGCCCTTGGCGACGAGCGGCACCAGCACGGTGAGGGCGACCGACACCGACAGCGTGAGCAGGCAGACGACGCAGCCGGCCGCGAACATCGGCCACTTGCGCGTGTACCAGGCGTCGTCCCTGCCCTCGAGCCGCTCGCTACCGACGGCCGGGAGCACGCGGTCGAAGAGTTGGAACCCCACGAGCAGCACGACGACACCGAGGGGGAACAGCGCCCAGCCGGGCATGACCTCGCGCGCCAGGTCCACCGACCAGCCGAAGAGGGTGTCCGTTGCCGACGTGATCGAGGGCGAGGTGCCGACCGCGAGCCCGTCGAACGTGCCCCGTTCGAGCAGCAGGTAGCCGATGATCGCCGACGGCACGTAGGCGACCGCCGTCACCAGGAGCGACAGGATGCCGATGGAGATGGGCGCTCGCCTTCCCGCCCCGCCCTTGTTGCGCACGGCATACATGACGCCGACCACGAGCACGACGAAGGCGGCACCGAGGCGGGACCCCGTCAGCATGGTGAACGACTCGGACCGCGTGATGGCGCCGCCGTCGAGCAGGCTGAGGGCCGATGCGGCGACCGGCGACCCGGACAGGACGATGCACGCCCCGATCCAACCCAGCCCGAGGGTGCTCCACGGGTTGTCGGTGAACGCCGAGCCCGCGAGCGTGGGCACCAATGCGTCGGCGCCGGACCGCATCAGGCCGAGGGCGGTCACGAACAGGCCGAGCCCCAACACGAAATACACCAGCCGCAGGGCCAGCGGCATCTGCCGCGTAGGGACGACGAGGACGTCCTCGTCGGGGAGCTCCCGACCCGCGATGTGGGAGAGCGAAGGCTGGTCAGGCGCGCCGATCGAGCGACGCTAGACCGACCCCCCGTTCTCGAGGCAATGACTATCGGATTCCGATAGTCATTGCCTCGAGAACCAGGGGTCAGACGGGCTGGAGCTCCTCGGTGAGGTAGCGATCGCGGCAGAGGGAGCGTTGGAGCTTGCCCGAGGAGGTCTTCGGCAGCGTGCCCGGCCCGACCATGACCACATCGGTCGGAGGGAGGCCCACGCTCTGGCGCACGCGGCGGGCCACCTCGTCGGCCACCGGGGCGCTGTCGTCGGCCTTCGTCTCGGCCACGACGATGACCGCCTCCTGGCCGCGGCGGCCGGCGATGCCGAAGGCGATGACGTTGCCGGGACGCACCCCATCGACGCGCGACGCGGCCGCCTCCACGTCTTCGGGGAACACGTTGCGGCCGCCGACGATGATGACGTCCTTGATTCGGCCACACACGACCAACTCACCGTCGAGCGTGTAGGCCAGGTCGCCGGTACGCAGCCACCCGTCGTGCATGGTCGCGGCGGTGGCGTCGGGCCGGTTGTAGTACCCGGGCGTCACCGACGTGCCGCGGAACTCGAGCTCGCCGATCTCACGATCCGACAGCTCCTTACCGCTGCCGGGCTCGCAGATGCGCATCTCGAGGCCGGCAACGGGCCGGCCGAGCAGGGCGAACGACCGGCCCTCGTCGGGCCCGCACTGCTTGGCGTAGCCGTCGTGCTCGAGGCTCACGCGGTCGATGGTGTCCATCCGCAGGCCCGCGCCCGGTTCGGGGAAGGTGCCGGCGATGGCCAGCTCGGCCATGCCGAAGGCCGGGAAGCAGGCCTCGGGACGCAGCCCGTGGCGCGCGCCCGCCTCGCAGAACGCACCCATGGTCGCGGGGTCGACGGGCTCGGCGCCGTTGAGGGCCACGCGCCAGCGGGACAGGTCGAGGTTGTCGAGGCGCTTGAGGGCCCTCGCCGCGAGGGCGTAGGAGAAGTTGGGGCCGGCGGTCGCAGTGCCGCGGAAGTCGGACAGCCACTGCATCCAGCGCGACGGCGATGCCATGAAGTCCTGCGGTGCGGCGAGCACCAGGTCAGTGCCGGTGATCATCGGAAGCGTCAGCAGCCCGATGAGCCCCATGTCGTGGTACAGCGGCAGCCACGAGACGAGCACGTCGTCCTCGGGGTCGAGCTGGGCGGCGCCGGCCGCGCCGTCGAGGTTGGCCAGGATGGTGCGGTGCGGGAGCATCACGCCCTTGGGCAGGGCGGTCGACCCGCTGGTGAACTGCAGCACCGCGAGACTGTCGGGGTCGATGGTGGGCTCGGCGAAGGAGCCCGTGCCCAGCTCCTGGAGGACGGCGAAGGGCGGGTCGCCCGCTACCGGCTCGACGAACGGCGCCAGCTCGGCGTCGATGACGAGCAGGTCGGCATCGGCGTTGCGGACCCGCGTGCGGGTCTGGGACACGAACTCCTCGATGGAGGACATGCGCATCGGCAGCGGCAGCACCACCGCGGTGGCGCCCGCCAGCCACGTGGCCTGGATGGCCGTGACGAGGGCCCGGCTCGTCGGCGCCAGCAGGGCGACATGGGCGCCGACACCGATGCCTCGGCTCTGCAGAGCCCCGGCCATGCCGCAGGCTTCCTCGTGGAGCTGGGCCCACGGAACCCGAACGGGCTCGGCGTCACCTGCGATGAACGTGATGGTCCCGCCCCGGGAGGTGGCGTGCGCGATGCGTTGGGGCAGGCTGAAAGAAGGGGGGCTCTCCGCCATATAGGCATAGGACCCGACCCGTGTTACGGGGGTTACAGGTTCTTTGTGAAGTTTTTGCTCACGCGACGATGTTGACGAGCCTGGGCGGCCGGGCGATGACCTTCGTCGGATCGGCCCCGGCCAGCTGTTCGGCCACCTTGTCCGATGCCAGGGCCAGCCGCTCGGCCTCGGCCTCGTCGATGCCGGGGTCGACCTCGATGCGGTCGCGCACCTTTCCATTCACTTGCACGACCATGGTGACCGACTGCAGCCGGGCCAGCTCGGGGTCGGCCACCGGCCACGCCTCTTCGTGGATGTGCCCGCCCCGGCGCCGCTCCCAGAGCTCGGCGGTGACGTGCGGAGCCATGGGCGCCATCAGCAGCAACATGGTGTCGATGGCCTCTTCGGTGGCGCCCTGCTTGTACAGGAGGTTGGTGAACTCCATCACCGCGGCAACGGCGGTGTTGTACGACCAGCGCTCGTACTCGCCCGAGACGCGGTCGACGAGGCGGTGGGTGGCGCGCTCCAGCTCTCCCACCACCGCGGCATCGCCGGCGCGGGGCACCTCGCTCTCGGGCACGGCCAGCCGCCACAATCGCTGCAGGAACCTGCCGCAGCCCTCGATGACCTCGTCGGTCTGCTCGCTCCAATCCATGTCGTCGGCGGGCGGTCCCACAAACAGGTGGAACAGCCGCAGCGCGTCGGCGCCGACGGTGTCGAAGTACTGCGCGGGCGCGACCAGATTGCCCTTCGACTTCGACATCTTGGTGCCGCCCATGCGGATCATGCCCTGGGTGAACAGCCGTTTGAACGGCTCGCGGATCTCCTTGGGCGACAGGCCTAGGTCGCCCATGGCCTTGGTGTAGAAGCGGGCGTACATCAGGTGCAGGATGGCGTGCTCGATGCCGCCGATGTACTGGTCGACAGGCATCCAGTGCCGGGCCGCGTCGTGGTTCACCGGCTCCTGCCCGTCCCGCGGGTCGCAGAAGCGCAGGAAGTACCACGACGAGTCGACGAACGTGTCCATGGTGTCGGTCTCGCGCAACGCGGGCTGGCCGCACTTGGGGCACGTCGTGTTGCGGAACCCCTCGTGGAAGTTGAGGGGAGACTCCCCGGTCGGCCGGAACTCCACATCGTCGGGCAGCAGCACCGGCAACTCGTCGTCGGGCACCCCGACGATGCCGTCGGTGGCGCAGTAGATGACCGGGATGGGACAGCCCCAATAGCGCTGGCGGCTCAGCAGCCAGTCCCGCAAGCGGTAGTTGACCTTGCGGACGCCGATGGCCTGGGCCTCGATCCAGTCGATGGCCTTGGCCTTGGCCTCGGCCATGTGCAGCCCGTCCAGCCACTCGCTGTTGATGGCGGGGCCGTCGCCGGTGAACGCCTCACCGTCGAAGTCCGCCGGCGGCTGGACGGTGCGGACGATGGGCAGGTCGTAGGCCTTGGCGAAGTCCCAGTCGCGCTGGTCCTCGCCCGGCACGGCCATGATCGCCCCGGTGCCGTAGGTCATGAGGACGTAGTCGGCCAGATAGATCGGCACGGGCTGGTCGTTGAACGGATTGATGGCGTAGGACCCGGTGAAGATGCCCCGCTTCTCGATGGCGCCCTCGGTGGACTGGCGCTCGATCTCCGTCTCCTTGCGCACCCGCTCGATGAACGCGTCCACGTCGGTACGCGTCTGGTCCGTCACCAGCGACGGCACCAGCGGGTGCTCGGGAGCCAGCACCACGAACGTCATGCCGAACGAGGTATCGGGGCGGGTGGTGAAGACGCTGATGGAGGTGTCGGCGCCTTGGCTGTCCACATTGTCTGCTCCGCCCGACACTCTGAGCTCGAACTCGGCGCCTTCGGACCGGCCGATCCAGTTGCGCTGCATGGTCTTGACCCGCTCGGGCCAGTCCAGGCCATCGAGATCGGCCAGCAGCTCGTCGGCGTAATCGGTGATCTTGAAGAACCACTGCTCGAGATCGCGCTTCTCGACGATGTCGCCCGACCGCTCGCACGTGCCGTCGGCCAGCACCTGCTCGTTGGCCAGCACCGTGTGGCAGCCGGGGCACCAGTTCACCGGCGCCGTCGCCCGGTAGGCCAGGCCCGCCTCCAGGAAGCGCAGGAAGATGTATTGGTTCCAGCGCATGAACTCGGGGTCGTGGCTGTGGATCTCCCGCCGCCAGTCGTACATCGAGCCCAGCCGGCGGATCGACGCCTTCAGCTCCTCGATGCGAGCGTCGGTGAAGGGACGAGGGTGGCTGCCGCTCTTGATGGCGGCGTTCTCGGCCGGCAGCCCGAAGGAGTCGAACCCCATGGGCGTCAGCACCGCGTGCCCGCGCATCGTGCGGTGGCGGACGATCAGATCGCCGAAGGTGTAGTTGCGCACGTGGCCCTGGTGGGCGGGCCCGCTCGGGTACGGGTACATGCAGAGCACGTAGAACGGCGGGCGCGGGTCGTCGTTCTCGACCTGGTACGTGCCGGCCGAGTCCCAGTGGTCCTGCCACTTCTTCTCGGTCGCTTGGACGTCGTACTTCTCGATCGCCTGGACCTGGTCGGGCTCAGCCACGGGGCCATCCTAGGAAACGGGGTGTGGCTCCCTTGAGGTGATTGCCGCCCGGATGCTCTCGCCCAGCGCCTGGCCGATGCTTCCCTTCTCGATGAAAGCGGCCGCACCGAGCGCCAGCGCGGGGCCCGCCGCGGCTTTGGCATCGAAGCCGGACAGCACGACGATGCACGTTCCCGGGCTCTCGGCTCGCACCTTCGGGATCACGCTCAGGCCGTCGAGCTCGGGCA
>JBEEFQ010000159.1:0-3397 GCA_041166245.1 Actinomycetota bacterium
AGGTCGAGGTGCTGCACGCGGGGCGCGACTTCTTCCAGGCGCCCCGCCAGGGCCCGCGCGGCCTCGCGCACCTGCGCTGGGACCACCCGGACATGCCCTGGGACGCCGCCGAGCTGTGGGTGGACGACGAGCACGTGGCGGGCGGGGGCGGGGTCTCCTGCTCGCAGCCGCAGTGGGCCACGGACGGCGCGCTGCTGTGGATCGACGACCGCACGGGCTGGTGGAACCTGTACCGCGACGGCGAGCCGGTGGCGCCGATGGAGGCCGAGCTCGGCTACCCGGACTGGCAGTTCGGCTTCCAGTCCTACTGCGAGCTGCCCGACGGGTCGATCGCCGCGATCGTCAGCCACGACGGGCGCGACAGCCTGGTGACGATCCGCGACGGCGCCGTGGTGACCGTCGACCAGCCGTTCACCGGCATGCAGTGGGTGGTGCCGTGGCGCGACGGAGTGGCCATGATCGGCGGCGCCTTCGACCGCGCCACGAGCGTGGTGGCCGTCGCGCTGCCCTCCGGCGCCGTGACCGTGCTGCGAGCGGGCATGGACCTCGAGCTCGACCCGGCCTGGGCGAGCCACCCCGACCACGTGTCCTTCGCGAGCGCGCACGCCAACTTCTACCCGCCGGCCAATCCGGACTTCGAGGGCCCGGCGGACGAGCGACCGCCCGTGATCGTCCTCTCGCACGGCGGGCCGACCGCCCGGGCCGAGACCGACCTCGACCTCGACATCCAGTTCTGGACCACGCGCGGCTTCGCGGTCGCCGACGTCAACTACCGCGGCTCGAGCGGCTACGGCCGCGCCTTCCGCGACGCGCTGTGCGGGAAGTGGGGGATCGCCGACGTCGAGGACTGCGTGGCCTGCGTGGCCCATCTGGCCGCCGAGGGACGGGTCGACGGCGACCGCGCCGTGATCCGCGGCTGGAGCGCGGGCGGCTACACGACCCTCCAGGCGCTGACCACCACCGACGCGTTCGCGGCCGGCGCCAGCCACTACGGGGTCGCCGACGCCACGGCGCTCGCCGAGGACACGCACAAGTTCGAGGCCCGCTACATGGACTCCCTGATCGGCCCCTGGCCCGAGGCGCGGGCGGTCTACGAGGAGCGCTCGGCCATCAACCACCTGGACGGCTTCTCCGCCCCGGTGATCCTCTTCCAGGGGCTCGAGGACAAGGTCGTCCCGCCCGAGCAGGCGCGGGCCATGGCGGCCGCCCTGGAGGCCAAGGGCATCGAGCACGAGCTGCACCTGTACGAGGGCGAGGACCACGGCTTCCGGCGCCCGGAGACCAAGCGGGCCGTCGCGGAAGCCGAACTCGCCTTCCTGCGAAGGGTGTTGGCGGTAGGCTCCCCGCCCTCGTGAGCCAGCTCAACCTCATCCTCATCGGGCCGCCCGGAGCGGGCAAGGGCACGCAGGCCGAGAACATCAAGGACGACTTCGACCTCCCGTACCTGGCGACGGGCGACATGATGCGCGCCAAGCGCAAGGAGGACTCCGACCTCGGCCGCAAGATCGACAAGATCATCAACGAGGGCGGCCTGGTCGACGACGACATCGTCTGCGAGGTCCTGATCGAGCGCATCGACACCGAGGGAGACGACGGGTTCCTGCTCGACGGCTTCCCGCGCACGGGCGGCCAGGCGGACATCCTCGACCGCGCGTTGGAGAGGCGCCACCGCTCGATCACCGCGGTGCTGCTGATCGAGGCGCCGGACGAGACGATCATCTCCCGGCTCACGGGCCGCCGGCAGTGCCCGGACGGGCACGTCTACCACCTTGAGTTCAACCCCCCGGAGCAGGAGGGCATCTGCGACGTCGACGGCAAGGAGCTCGAGCAGCGCGACGATGACAAGCCCGAGACGGTCAAGAAGCGGCTCGCCACCTACCACGAGCAGACCGAGCCGCTGGTCGAGCGCTACGACGACGAGGGCCTGCTGCGCCGCTTCGACGGCACCCAGCCGCCCGACGAGGTGCATTCGCACCTGCGCCGCACGATCAAGACGCTCCAGCACGAGGACGAGGTCTGATCCCGCTCTAACATGGAGCGGGTGATCGTCAAGAAGTCGCCCGCGGAGATCGACGCCATGGCGGCGGCCGGCGTGATCCACACGAAGGTGCTGGACCTGCTGGCGCGCAAGATCCGCCCGGGGGTGACGACGGCCGAGCTCGACCAGGCGGCCGAGAAGCTGATCCGCAGCCACGGCGCGACGCCCTCGTTCAAGGGCTACCGCGGCTTCAAGGGGTCGATCTGCGCCTCGCCGAACCACATGGTGGTGCACGGCATCCCGGGCCCGTACAAGCTCAAGCGCGGGGACGTGCTGAGCATCGACGTCGGTGTGACCAAGGACGGCTGGGTGGCCGACGGCGCCATCACGTTCGCGGTCGGCGAGGTGTCGGCGGTCGCCGCCAAGCTGCTCGACACCACGCGCGAGTCGCTGTTCCTGGCCGTCGAGCAGTGCCAGCCCGGCAACCACCTGGGTGACATCGGGCACGCGGTCCAGGCCCACGTCGAGGGCGCCGGCTTCAGCGTCATCCGGTCGCTGGTCGGGCACGGGATCGGCCGCTCGATGCACGAGGAGCCGCAGATCCCCAACTACGGCTCGCCGGGCCGCGGCCCGCGGCTGGAGGAGGGCATGGTGCTGGCCATCGAGCCGATGACCACCGCCGGCCGCCACGCCGTTCGCATGGGCGAGGACGGGTGGGCGATCTACAGCCAGGACGGCTCCCTGACCGCCCACTTCGAGTTCACCGTCGCGATCACCGCCGACGGCCCGCGGATCCTCACGCCGTGGCACGAATCGGTCCTCGTAGCTGCCTGATTTCGCCCGGCCGGCCTTCGGCCTCTGGGCGACGTGACATGCTGCTACGCTGGATCGTCGCGCCGGGTGCGGGATCCGTGTCCGTGCGCGATGAGTTTCTAGCAGCGCGCGAGTAGCGGCGGCCGCACCGGCAGCCAGAGCCGCGTCGCTCGGACAAGCCCGAAAGGACACATGAAGGTCAGACCGTCGGTGAAGCCGATGTGCGAGAAGTGCAAGATCATCCGCCGCAACGGTCGGGTCCTCGTCATCTGCTCCAACAAGCGTCACAAGCAGCGGCAGGGCTAGCGCGATGGCTCGTATCTCCGGGGTCAACATCCCGCTCAACAAGCGCGTCGAGATCGGCCTGACGTACATCTACGGCGTCGGCCAGCCCACCTCGCAGAAGCTGCTGGCGTCCACGGGCGTCGACGCCGACACCTACGTCCGGGACCTCACCGAGGACGAGATCGCCAAGCTGCGCGACGCCGTCGAGGAGCTCACGGTCGAGGGCGACCTGCGCCGCGAGCAGTCCCAGAACATCAAGCGCCTGATGGAGATCGGCTGCTACCGGGGCATCCGCCACCGTCGCGGCCTTCCCGTCCGCGG
>JBEEFQ010000160.1:0-15606 GCA_041166245.1 Actinomycetota bacterium
GAGGCGCTCGGGCTGCAGCCCGACGTCGTGTACGACCTCGACATCACCGCCAACCGTCCTGACGCCATGTCGATGGCAGGCGTGGCCCGGGACCTCGCCGCCAAGCTCGAGCTGCCGTTCGCGTTGCCCGAACCCGTCATTGTCGAGAGCGACGTGGCAGTGGTCGACCTCACGTCCGTGATCATCGAGTCGCCCGAGCTGTGCCCGCGTTTCACGGCCCGAGTGATCCAGGGCGTGACCATCGGTCCGTCACCGGAATGGGTGCAGGGCAGGCTCACGCTGGCGGGCATGCGGCCCATCAACAACGTGGTCGACGCGTCGAACTACGTGATGCTCGAGCTGGGGCAGCCCACCCACCCCTATGACCGCAACCGGCTGCCCGGGCACGGCTTCGTCGTGCGCCGGGCCCGCAACGGCGAGGTCGTGCGCACCCTCGACGGTCTTGACCGGACGTTGGGCGACGGCGACGACTGCCTCATCTGTGACGCCGAGGGCAACCCGGTCGGCATCGGCGGGATCATGGGCGGCGCATCGTCCGAGATCGACGAGAGCACGCACGACGTCGTGCTCGAGGCCGCCTACTTCACGCCGATGGCGATCGCCAGGACCTCGAAGCGCATCAACCTGCGCACCGAGGCCTCGGCCCGCTTCGAGCGCGGTGTCGACTCGGAGGGCATCGAGCGGGCGTCGGCTCGGTTCTGTGAGCTGATCGGGAGCGGGCAGCCGGCCAAGGGCATCTTGGACGTGCGTCCGGTGCCGTACGAGCCGCGGGTCGTGCGCACTCGGGTGGCCAGGGTGAACGGGCTCCTTGGCACGTCGCTCGGGCAGGACGAGGTCACAGGTCTCATCGAACCCATCGGCTTCACCTCGTCCGAAGTGGAGCCTGGCGTCGTCGATGTGACGGTGCCGTCGTGGCGGCCCGACGTCGCCATCGAGGTGGACGTCACCGAAGAGGTGGCGCGCCACTACGGCTACGCCAACATCCCGAAGACGGTGCCGACCAGTCCGCGTGCCGGTGGGCTGAGTCGCTTCCAGCAGATGCGCCGGCTCGTACGCGAGGTGATGGTGGGCCTCGGGCTCGACGAGGCCATGAACTCGCCGCTCGTCGGCCCCGAGGACCACGCCAAGGCGGGCATTGACGGACCGGTGATCGAGGCGGCCAACCCGATGATGCGGGAAGAGTCGGTGCTGCGGAAATCGCTGATGCCGGGGCTGCTCAAGAACCTGGGCTTCAACGCCGCCCACCGCAACCCGAGCGCGGGCCTGTTCGAGGTGGGCAACGTGTTCCTTCCGCCGCCGGAGGGTCAGCAGCTGCCCGACGAGCGGGAGCACCTGGGCGCGGCGCTGGCTGGGGCCGACGCCACGACGGCGGTGACGATCTGGCGGACGCTGGCCGATGCGTTGCGCCTGGCCGACTCGTCGCTCGACGCTGCGACCAACTGCGGCATGCACCCCGGCCGCACCGCCCGGGCCATGGTGGGGGAGCGCATGGTCGGCGTGGTCGGCGAGGTCGACCCTGCCATTGCTGAGGCGCACGGCATCGAGTCGCCGGTCGCTTGGGTCGAGCTCGACATGGGCGCCCTGTTCGATGCACCGCGCCGGTCGGACGAGCTGCGACCCGTGAGCCGCTACCCGTCGAGCGACATCGACCTGGCCTTCACCGTCCCCGACGACGTACCCGCCGCCGCGGTCGAGCGCTCGTTGCGGGAGGTCGGGGGCGACCTGCTCGAGGACGTCCGCCTCTTCGACGTGTACCGGGGCGAGGGCATCGAGGACGGCAGCCGCAGCCTGGCCTTTCGCCTCCGCTTCTGCGCCCAGGACCGCACGCTCACCGACGCCGAGGTCGGCGCGATCCGGGCGCGCGCCATCGAGGCCGTCGAATCAGCTCACGGGGCTCACCTCCGCGGCTGACCCCCCGTTTCTGGTGCAGTGACGGTCGACTATGGCAACCAGTGCACCAGAAACCCGTGAGGTGCATACGCGCTGCATGGCAATTCAGAAACATGTATAGTCATTCGATGGTCAGGACCGGGATCCTCGGGGCGTCGGGGTACACAGGCGCAGAGCTGCTGCGGCTGGCGGCCGGCCACCCCGAGCTCGACGTCGTGTATGCGACCGCGGACTCCATGGCCGGTACCAGGGCCGGCGACCTCTACCCGAGCGTGGCCGCCGCGTATCCCGACCTCGTCTTCGATTCCTACGACCCGAGTCGGGTCGACGGCCTCGACCTCTTGTTCCTCGCGTTGCCCCACGGCACGTCGATGGAGCTGATGCCCGACCTCCGCAAGCGGGTGGGCACGATCGTCGACCTGGCTGCCGACTTCCGGTTGAAGGACCCGGCGCTGTATCCCATCTGGTACGACGAGACCCACACCGCGCCCGAGCTGCTGGCCGATTTCGCGTTCGGCATTCCCGAGCTGTTCCGCGATGACATCAAAGGTGCCCCGCTCGTCGCCGCGGCAGGCTGCTACGTCACTGCCGCCGCGCTGGCGCTGGCCCCCTTCGTGCGTAGCGGCGCGATCGAGGCCACGGGCGTCATCGTCGACGCGGCCAGCGGGGTGTCGGGGGCGGGGCGGTCCCTGAAGCACACCACGCACTTCGGGACGGCCAACGAGGACTTCACTGCCTACAGCCTCCTCACCCATCGGCACACGCCCGAGATCGATCAGGCCACCGGCGCCCAGGTGCTGTTCACGCCCCACCTGGCACCGATGACACGCGGGATCCTGGCGACCTGTTACGCCCGCCCCGCCAGCACAACCACGACCGCCGAGCTCTTCGACATCCTGCACGCCGCCTACGCCGGTGAGCCGTTCGTGCTCGTGCGTGATGAGCCGCCGTCCACCAAGGCCACCTACGGCTCCAACGCTGCCCATGTCACCGTTCGCCACGACGAGCGCACCGGCTGGGTGGTCGTGCTGTGCGCGCTCGACAACCTGGTGAAGGGCGCGTCGGGGCAGGCGGTGCAGTGCGCCAACCTCGCCCTCGGGCTCGAGGAGACCACCGGTCTCACCACCGTGGGGGTGTATCCGTGACGGTCACCTCGGCCCGCGGCTTCGTCGCCAACGGCGTGGCCTGCGGCATCAAGCCCGACGATCAGCTCGACCTGGCCGTGGTCGCCACCGAGGACGGTCGGCCCGTCACCGCCGCGGCGGTGTTCACGTCGAACAAGGCCACCGCCGCGCCCGTGCAGGTCTCCGCCGCTCACCTCCAGGCGACAGGCGGGCGAGCGGCCGCGGTCGTGCTCAGCAGCGGCAACGCCAACGCCGCCACGGGCGAGGTCGGTCGTCGCGACGCGCAGCGCATGTGCGCGCTGGTTGCGGAGCAGATCGGCTGTGACCCCACCGAGGTGCTCGTCTGCAGTACCGGCCTCATCGGCTACCCCTTGCCGATGGACAAGCTCGAAGCCGGCATCCCAGACGTGGCGGGCCGCCTCGACGGGAACGGTGGGGGACGGGCGGCCGAGGCCATCCTCACGACTGACACCGTCGCCAAGAAGGTCGCGGTCGTCGAGTCCGGCTTCATCGTCGGGGGGATGGCGAAGGGCGCGGCCATGCTGGCACCCAACATGGCGACCATGCTGGCGGTGCTCACCTCCGATGCTGAGGTCGACCCTGACACCGCGCTCCGCGCCTTGCGGACGGGGGTGCAGGGATCGTTCAACGTCCTGTCCGTCGATGGATGTCAGTCGACCAACGACACCGTGATCCTCCTGGCCAACGGCACCCAGGGTACGGTCGACGAGGCAACGTTCACGGACGCGGTGAGCCGGGCGTGCGTCGACCTGGCCACCCAGATGGCGGGCGATGCCGAAGGCGCCACCAAGGTGGTGTGGGTCGAGGTGACCGGGGCCGCGAGCGACAGCGAAGCGGTCCAAGGGGCCCGTGCCGTGGCTGAGAGTCAGCTGGTGAAGTGCTCGTGGTACGGCGAGGACCCCTACTGGGGCCGCATCGTGAGCGAGCTCGGGAGCGCGGGCATCGCGTTCGACCCCGACCGCGTATCGGTCGCCTACGACGGAGAGGTCGTCTGTCGTGACGGGGTCGCCGCGGTCCACGACATCGACGCGGTGTGCGAGCACCTGGCCGGACGGCATCTGCGGGTGAGCGCCGACCTCGGCCTCGGCGATGGGTCGGGACACATCCTCACCAACGACCTCACCCACGGCTACATCGACGAGAACAAGGGCACGTCATGACTCACGACGCGGCGGCCAAGGCTGATGTCCTCGTCGATGCCCTGCCCTACATCCGCCGCTTCTGGGGCAAGGTCGTCGTCGTCAAGTACGGCGGCAACGCCATCAGCGGCGAGGACGACGACCTGGCCCGCTTCGCCCAGGACGTCGTGCTCATGCGTTCGGTCGGCATGCGACCCGTCGTCGTACACGGGGGCGGGCCCCAGATCGGCGACCTCATGCGGCGGCTGGGGAAGGAGCCCGAGTTCCACGAAGGACTCCGGGTCACCGATGCGGAGACCCTCGACATCGCCCGCATGGTGCTGGTCGGCAAGGTCAACCGTGACATCGTTTCGGCCATCAACGTGCACGGGCCCCTCGCCGTCGGCCTGTCCGGCGAGGACGCGGGGCTGATCACCGCCAGCGCCCGTTCGCCCGAGTTGGGGTTCGTCGGCGACGTGGAGAACATCAACATCGGCATCGTCGAGCGTCTGCTGTCACAGGAGCTGATCCCGGTCGTCGCCACCATCGGCGCCGACGTCCTCGGCCAGTCGTACAACATCAACGCGGACACGGCCGCCGGCGCCTTGGCCGCCGCGGTCGGCGCCGAGAAGCTCGTCTACCTCACGAACATCGAGGGGCTGCGCCGCGACGTCGATGACCCCGAGAGCCTGATCCGCACGGTGTCGGCGGACGAGCTAGCCAAGCTGGTCGCCGAGGGCTACTTCGAAGGCGGCATGCTCCCCAAGGTCGGGTCGTGCCTGATGGCCGTGCACGCCGGTGTGCACCAAGCCCACATCCTCGACGGCCGCCTGCCCCACGCATTGCTCCTCGAGATCTTCACGCCCGAGGGCATCGGCACGATGGTGACCCAATGAGCCGTTACGACATCCTCATGCCGACCTATCCGCCACGTCCGGTGACGTTCGTCCGGGGCGAGGGCACGCTGCTCTTCGACGAGGACGGCAAGCGCTACCTCGACTTCCTCTCCGGGCTGGCCGTGACGTCGCTCGGCCACGCCCACCCGGCCGTCGCCGACGCGCTCGCCGAGCAAGCGAGGACGTTGCTGCACGTCTCCAACCTGTACGGCACCACGGTCGGGCCCGAGGTGGCGGTGACCCTCGACCGGCTGCTCGGCGGCGGCGGCAAGGTGTTCTTCAGCAACTCCGGCGCGGAGGCCAACGAGTGCGCCCTCAAGCTGGCCCGCAAATGGGCCGGGTACGGCCGCCACGGTGTGGTCGCGGCCTACGGCTCGTTCCACGGCCGCACCATGGCGACGCTGGCCGCCACCGGTCAGCCCCAGAAGCACGAGCCGTTCATGCCGCTCATCGAAGGTGTCCGCCACGTCGCCTGGGGTGACATCGACGCGCTGGACAAGGCCATCGACCCCGATGTCGTCGGCGCCGTGCTTCTCGAGCCCCTGCAGGGCGAGGGGGGCGTGCACCCCGCGACCCCCGAGTACTTCGCGGCGGCGCGCCGTCTGTGTGACGAGCGCGGCACCCTGTTCGTCGTCGACGAGGTGCAGACCGGGCTGGGTCGCACCGGCCGCTGGTTCGGCTTCGAGCATTTCGACGTCAGGCCCGACGTCGTCACCCTGGCCAAGGCGCTGGGCAACGGCGTGCCCATCGGTGCGTGCTGGGCCCGGGCCGAGGTGGCCGACGCCTTCGTGCCCGGTGACCACGCCACGACGTTCGGGGGTCAACCCCTGGCCGCGGCGGCCGCCCGTGCCGTCCTGCACGTGATGGAGGCGGAGGACGTTCCCACGCGGGCTGCTGAGGCCGGGAAACGCCTCACCACCGGCTTGGGCGCTATCGACGGCGTGGCGTCTGTTCGGGGCCTGGGCCTGCTTCTCGCGGCCGAGCTCACCGAGCCCGTCGCCAAGGACGTGGCCGCGAGGGCATTGGCGGCGGGTCTGGTTGTCAACCCAGTCACCGAGTCGGCCGTTCGCCTGGCGCCCCAGCTCCTCGTGTCCGAGGCCGAGATCGACGAGGCCGTCGCGGTCCTCGCGTCGGTGCTCTCGTGAGACACCTGCTCGACATGGACGACCTGACGTCCCAGGAGCTGGCGACGGTGCTCGACCTGGCCGAGCATCGGGAGGTGCCCGCCCTGCTCGCCGGGCAAGGCGTAGGTCTGCTGTTCGAGAAGCCATCGGCCCGCACCCGCAACTCCATGGAGATCGCCGTCGTGCAGCTCGGTGGGCATCCGGTTTCCATCCGGGGCGAGGAGGTCGGTCTCGGCGTCCGTGAGTCGGTCGACGACCTCACCAGGACACTGGCCGCCTATCACCGCGTGCTCGGCGCCCGGGTCTTCGATCACGCCACCGTCGAGGCCATGGCCGCGGTGGACGCCGTACCGGTGATCAACCTGCTCTCCGACCGGGCCCACCCGCTGCAGACCCTCGCCGACCTCCTCACCATGCGTCAGCGGTTCAAGCAGCTGGCCGGGCTCACGGTCGCGTGGGTGGGCGACGGCAACAACGTCTGCAACTCGCTCATCATCGGTGCCGCCATGTCGCGCATGCACGTGCGGGTGGCGACCCCGCCGGGATTCGAGCCATCGTCGCTCGCCATCGAAAAGGCGCGCGACGCGGGCGGCCGGGTGTTCCTCACCAACGACCCGGCCGAGGCCACCGGCGTGGCCGACGCGGTGTGCACGGACGTGTGGTCGTCCATGGGACAGGAGAGCGAAGCCGAGGCGCGGCGCAGTGCCTTCGACGGCTACACGGTCGATGAGACATTGATGGACAAGGCCAACCCCGGAGCCATCTTCCTTCATTGCCTGCCCGCCCACCGTGGCGAGGAGGTGGCGGCGGAGGTCATCGACGGACCCAGCAGTCTCGTCTGGCAGCAGGCGGCCAACCGACTGCACGCGGCGCGTGGCTTGCTGCTCTTCCTGCTCGGGGCCCACTCGTGAGCAAAATCCAAAGACAACATCGCATCGGTCAGCTCATCGAGAAGCAACCCGTGTCCAGCCAGGCCCGTCTGGTGGAGCTCCTTGCCGACGAGGGCATCTCGGCCACGCAAGCGACGGTGTCGCGCGACCTCGAGGAGATGGGCGCCATCAAGGTGCGCGTCCCCGGCGCGGGCGACCCGATCTACGCCCTCCCGGAGCTCCCGCAGCAGCGGATCGCGCCGGAAGACCACCTTCGGCGTGTGCTCGGCGACTGGGTGGTCGAGGTTGCCCACTCGGCCAACCTGGTCGTCGTCAAGACCCCGCCCGGCTCCGCCCACGTGGTGGCGTCCGCGCTCGATCGGGCCGGCGTGGATGGCATCGTGGGCATCGTGGCGGGCGACGACACCCTCATCGCGGTCGCATCAGAACGTACGACGGGAGCCAAGGTCGCCAAGCGCCTGTCCTCCCTTGCCGGCCTCTAGGAATCGAGAGAACACCGATGGCGAAGCGAGTGGTACTGGCCTACAGCGGCGGACTGGACACGTCCGTCGCGGTCAAGTGGCTCCAGGAGGAGCGGGGCGTCGAGGTGATCGCCCTTGCTGCGGACGTGGGTCAGGGAGGCGACTTCGAGGCCATCCGCGAGCGAGCGTTGGCCGCCGGCGCAGTTGAGGCGATGGTCGCCGACTGCCGCGAGGAGTACGCCCGCGACTACGTGGCCCCGGCCCTCAAGGCCAACGCCCTCTATGAAGGCAAGTACCCGCTCGTGTCCGCCCTGTCCCGTCCCGTCATCGCCAAGCACCTGGTGACCGCGGCAAAGGAGCACGGTGCCGACGGCATCGCCCACGGCTGCACGGGCAAAGGCAATGACCAGGTGCGGTTCGAGGTCTCGGTGCGGGCGCTGAACCCTCACCTCGAGATCCTGGCGCCGGTGCGCACCTGGGGGATGACGCGCGAGGACGCCATCCTCTACGCCTACGACCACGGCATTCCCATCACCGTGACCAAGGAAAAGGTGTACTCCATCGACGACAACCTCTGGGGCCGCGCCATCGAGTGCGGCGAGATGGAGGACCCGTGGGCCAAGCCGCCGCAGGGTGTCTGGCAGATGACGGTGCCCACGGCGTCCGAGCCCCGTGAGATCGTCATCGCCTTCGAGGCGGGTGTGCCCGTCAGTGTCGACGGGCGGGCGCTGCCGATGCACGAGCTCGTCACCGAGCTCAACCAGGTCGTCGGCTCCTATGGCTGGGGTCGCATCGACATGGTCGAGAACCGCCGGGTCGGCATCAAGAGCCGCGAGACGTACGAGTGCCCGGCCGCCCTCGCCCTCATCCTCGCCCACACAGATCTCGAATCGATCACCCTCGAGCGCGACCTGGCACGGGAGAAGGCGCGCCTCGAGCCCCGCTATGCGGAGCTCATCTACGACGGGCTGTGGTTCTCACCGCTCAAGCAGGCCCTGGACGCGTTCGTCGACCAGAGTCAGCGCTTCGTCACCGGGGAGGTGCGCCTGTTGCTCGAGCCCAACTCGTGTCGGGTCGTCGGTCGACGCAGCGAGCACAGCCTCTACGACTACGGGCTCGCGACCTACGACGCGGCCGACGCTTTCCGCCACAGCGACGCCGAGGGCTTCGTGCGCCTGTGGGGCCTCGGCATCGAGACGTGGGCTCAACGGCAGGGTGGCGCTGAATGACCCTCTGGTCCGGCCGCTTCGAGGGCGGGCCGTCCGAGGAGCTGCTGGCGTTCACGGTCAGCCTGCCGTTCGACCAGCGCCTGGCGGTCGACGACATCGTCGGGTCGCGGGCCCACGTGCGTGGCCTGCAACGGGCCGGGCTGCTGACTGCGGACGACGCCGGCATCCTGCTCGCGTCGCTCGACCACGTCGCCGAGGAGCTGGTGGCCGGGTCGCTCGCGTTCGCCGACACCGACGAGGACATCCACACCGCCATCGAGCGCCGGGTCACGGAGATCGCCGGTGCGGTGGGAGCGAGGCTCCACACCGGTCGGAGCCGCAACGACCAGGTCGCCACCGCGCTCCGCCTCTTCACCAAGCGCGAGCTGCTCGGGGTCATGGGCCGGGTGCTCGAGCTGGAGGAGGTGCTGTTGGCCCGGGCCGAGGTGGCCCAGGACGCCTACCTGCCGGGCTACACGCACCTGCAGCGGGCCCAGCCCGTGCTCCTCGCCCATCACCTTCTCGCCCACGCGTGGGCACTGGCACGCGACGTGGACCGCATTCTCGACGCCCGACGCCGCCTCGACGTCAGCCCGCTCGGTGCCGGCGCGCTGGCGGGCTCGTCACTGCCCCTCGACCCCGACAGCGTGGCCGACGATCTCGGCTTCGCGGCGCGGTTCGAGAACTCGCTCGATGCCGTCTCCGACCGGGATTTCGTCGCCGAGTCGCTGTTCGTGCTCGCGCTGCTGGGGGTGCACCTGAGCCGCCTGGGCGAGGAGATCGTGCTGTGGTCGACCGAGGAGTTCGGGTTCATGCGCCTGGACGACGCCTACGCCACCGGCAGCTCGATGCTGCCCCAGAAGAAGAACCCCGACGTGGCCGAGCTGGCCCGAGGCAAAGCAGGCCGGCTCATCGGCAACCTCACCGGGCTCCTCACGACGTTGAAGGGCCTGCCCCTCGCTTACAACCGCGACCTGCAGGAGGACAAGGAGCCCCTCTTCGACGCCCTCGACCAGGTGAACCGTGGCGTGGCCGCGCTGGCGGGTCTCATGCGCACGGCCACCTTCAACACCGAGCGCATGCAGGAGGCGGCCGACTCGCCGGCGGCGGCAGCAGTCGACCTGGCCGAGTGGCTGGTCGGCCGGGGCATGCCGTTCCGTGATGCCCATCAGCTGGTCGGTGAGCTGGTGCGGGCGTCACTGGAGCGCCATGTGCCCCTCGTCGAGCTGGTCGAGGCCCACCCCGAGCTCGGCACCGAGGCCCTGCCGCTGCTCGAGCCCGGGGTCGCCGTGGCGCGCCGGACGACTGCCGGCGGCGCGGGGCCGAAGCCGGTCGCCGACCAGATCCACCGCTTCCGTGAGCGCCTGCGTGTCGACCAGGAGCGCCTGGCCCGTGGCTGAGCCCGGGTTCATCCACCGCATCCCCATCCGTTACGGCGAGGTCGACATGCAGGGCGTTGTCTTCAACGCCCACTACCTGGCCTACATCGACGATGCCATGGACCGCTGGCTGCGAACACTGGGCACCAACTTCGAGCAGTTCGGCTGGGACCTGATGGTCGTCAAGGCCGTCCTCGAGTGGAAGGGTGCGGCGAGCATCGGCGACGACCTGGAGATCGCCCTCGGCGTGACCCGCTGGGGCAACACGTCGTTCGACGTGGGTTGCGCCGGAGCGGTGGGGGACCGGCCCGTGTTCGTCGCCACCCTGACCTACGTCGGTGTGAAGTGGGGCACCAAGGAGACGATGCCCGCGCCCCCAGAAGTCCGCTCGCTACTCGGCGATGCGCCGGCTCCCGCGTAGCTTCTACCGCCGCGATCCCCGCGAGGTCGCACCCGACCTGCTCAACAAGCTCATCGTTCGCGGCCCTTTGGTGGCGCGACTCGTCGAGGTCGAGGCGTACTGCGGTGGCGTGGACGCGGGCAGCCACGCCTTCCGCGGCAAAACCAAGCGCAACGCCACCATGTTCGGTCCGCCCGGGCACCTCTACGTGTACTTCACCTATGGCATGCACTGGTGCGCCAACGCGGTGTGCGGCGAACCGGGCGAGGGCGTCGCCGTGCTCCTGCGGGCCGCCGCGCCTGTGGACGGGATCGACGCCATGCGCGCGCTGCGTCCCGCGGCGCGCCGAGACCGCGATCTGCTCAACGGCCCGGCCAAGCTGTGTCAGGCCTACGGCATCACCGGCGCCCACGACGGCGCCGACCTGGTGAAGGCCGACCTCGAGGTCGTGCTGGCCGACGACGGCACACCGCCGCCGAGCGACCCCGGGGTCGGTCCGCGCGTCGGTCTCGCTGCCGGGAAAGGTGACGAGCATCCATGGCGGTGGTGGGTGCCGGCCGACCCGAACGTGTCCCGCTAGATCGGATTACGTTCGGCGCCATGGACGCCTTCCCGAACGCGCTCGATCTGGCTCGTGCCATCCGCAGCAGGGAGGTCAGCCCCGTCGAGGTGATGGAGGAGACGCTGCGCCGCGTCGACGAGCGCAACCCTGCCCTCAACGCCGTCATCTGGCGCAACGACGACGAGGCCATGTCCGAAGCCAAGCGGGCGGCCGACCGAGTCGCCACTGAGCCGACCGACGACTTGCCGCCCTTCATCGGTGTGCCCATCCCCATCAAGGACCTCACCGACGCTGCAGGCCAACCCAACACCTACGGGTCGGCGGGCGCTTCGGACGCCCCCGTCGACGAGGACGATCTCGTCGTGGCTGCGTTCCGACAGAGCGGCTTCGTCCTGACCGGCCGAACCAACACGCCGGAGATGGGACCGATCACGGCGGCGGAGAACACCCGGTACGGCATCACACGGAACCCCTGGAACCGTGAGCACACACCGGGCGGGTCGAGCGGCGGCGCGGCGGCCGCGACCGCGGCAGGAATGTTCGCTCTCGCCCATGCCAACGACGGCGGGGGGTCGATCCGGATCCCTGCGTCGTGCTGCGGGTTGGTAGGGCTCAAGGTCAGCCGGGGCCGGGTGCCGGCGCTGGTCGAGATGTGGGAAGGGGCGGCCGTCGAGGGTGTCGTCACCCACACCGTGGCTGACACCGCCGCGGTGCTCGACGTCATCGCCGTGCCCGATCCGTTGTGCTGGTACAACGCGCCCGCACCGGAGCGGCCCTTCGCCCAGGAGGTCGGCGCGGAGGTCGGCCGGCTGCGCATCGGCATCGTCGACGAGGCACCGCTCGGGCTTCCGATGGCCGACGCCTGCCGCGACGCCGTTCAGCAGGCCGGCCGCCTCCTCGAGGGTCTCGGCCACGTGGTGGAGCCTGCCACCCTCGAGTTCGACCTCGAGCTGCTGGCGCCCATGTCGGCCATGATCGACGGCGACTACAGCCAACCCATGGCGGACTGGGAGCGCTGCGAGCCCCACAACCAGGCGGGGCGGCGTCGGGGCCTCGCCACGACGTCGATCCAGTACGTCGAGGCAGTCGCGGCGATGCAGCGCTTCAGCCGCGCCCTGTCTGCGCGCTGGGGTCGTGACTACGACGTACTCCTCACGCCCACCATGGCAATCGAGCCCGCACCGGCCGGTCAGATCCTCGCCGAGGCCCACGCCGACCCCGACAACCCTTCGCCCACCGTCGTGTCCTCTGTGCTGTTCACCATCGTCTTCAACATCACCGGGCTCCCGGCCATCTCTCTGCCGCTGCACCAGTCGGCCTCGGGCCTGCCCATCGGCGTGCAGCTGGTGGAGCGGCCTTTCAACGACGCCGGCCTCATCCGTCTCGCCAGCCAGCTGGAGACGGCGGCGCCGTGGGCCGGCCGTCACCCGACGCCCTAGCCGGGGTTGGCCCAGAGCACGACGGTGGATCCGGCGTCGGCCGGCCCCGAGCCGCCCGGGCTCTGCTTCCACACCAGGCCCGCATGGGCGGCGGCCTTGGCCGGATCCGCCTCGGGCTGCGTCTCGAGCTGCACGGCGAAGCCCGCAGCCTTGATGGCGGCGACGGCCTCGGCGTTGGGTCGGCCGAGGACGTCGGGCACCTCCGCGGTGCGACGGCCGCCTGCGCTCACCAGCAGCGTCACCGTGGACCCACCGGCAGCCATAGCCCCGCCGGCCGGGCTCTGCCCCACGACGTAGCCCGGCGGGTACTCGTTGTCGGACACGGTGCGGCGACGCATGGACAGGCCCGCCCTGCTCAACGCCAGCTCGGCCTGCGACGTCGGCATTCCGACGAGGTTGGGCACCGCTCGCGGCGTCTCGTCGATACCGGCGAGCCGCGACGGCGGCGCGTGGAAGTCGGTGATCGGCGTGCTGGCCAGCGCCTCGCTCATGAACAGCTGCCAGATGTGTGCCGGCCATGAGCCGCCGCTGACCTGGGTGCGGGTGGTGGGCGGCACCATCGAGATCTGACCCTTGGGAAATCCGACCCACACCGACGTCACCAGGTCGGGGGTGAAGCCCACGAACCACGCGTCCCGCCACTTCTGCCCGGTGCCCGTCTTGCCCGCTACCGGCCGGCCGATGCGGGCGTTGACCCCCGTGCCCCGCTCGACCACCTGGCGCAACACGTCGGTCTCGACGTCGACGACATCGGCGTCGAGCACACGCTTCTCGCTGTGCCTGTGCTGATAGAGGATCTCCCCGTCCCGGCCGACGACCTTGAGCACGAAGGTCGGCGGCACGGCCACGCCGCGGTTGGCCAGGGTTGCATACACCGCAGCCATGTCGATCGGGAGCACCTCCATGGTGCCGAGCACGGCCGACTCGTACGCCTTGAGCGGGGTGGTGATCCCCATGGTCTTGGCCAGCTGCATGGCCCGGGCCGGGCCCACGTCGACCACGAGCTGGGCGTAGACCGTGTTGACCGACTGCACGGTGGCTTCCACCAGGTTCATGCGGCCGCCGCCGTTGCCCTCGTAGTTGTCGACCTGCCACACCTGCTGATGGGGGAGCGCGAGGGTGAGCCGGCCGGGCGCGTCGTAAGACTTGGTGAGGGGGATGCCCTCGGCGAGCGCGGCGGCGAGCACGATGGGCTTGAAGGCGGAGCCGGCGGGGCGGCCCGTGCCCTGGGTAGCCAGGTCGAGCTTGGCCTCGGCGCCACCGCCGAAGAAGTCGCGGCCTCCGACGAGGGCGCGCACGTAGCCCGTGCCCGGTTCGAGGGCGACGACAGCCGCCTCTGGGTCCCTGTCCGGTGACGACAGGACCTTGGCGACCGCCGACTCGGCCTTGGCCTGCTCGGCCAGGTCCACCGTGGTCGAGATCTTCAGCCCGCCGCCGAACAGGAGGTCGCGCCGTGCCTTGGGCGTGTCGCCGAATCGGGGATCGTCGAGGATGAAGCGCTTCACCCGCTCGACGAAGTACGGCGCGGAATAGCGCTCGCCGATCGGCTTGGTTCGCAGACCGAGTGGCTTGGCCGTGGCCTCGTCGGCCTGGGGCCGGGCGATCATGCCGAGCTCGACCATCTTGTCGAGCACGGTGCGCCGCCGCTCGGTGGCCCGGTCCGGTTGGTCATAGGGGTCGAGCGTCGTGGGGGCGCGGATGAGGCCGGCGAGCAGGGCGGCCTGGGCCAGGTCCAGCGTCTCGGTGGAGCCCCCGAAGTACTCGTGCGATGCGGCCTGCACGCCGTAGGCGCCGTTCCCGAAGTAGATGGTGTTCAGGTAGAGCTCGAGGATCCGCTCCTTCGAGTACTTCTGCTCGAGGTGGTAGGCGAGCGAGGCCTCCCGTAGCTTGCGGCGCACGTCCCGCTCGGCGCCCAGGAGCTCGTTCTTCACGTACTGCTGGGTGATGGTCGAGCCGCCCTCGGCGACCCGGCCCTCCTCGGCGTTGCTGACCGCGGCACGGGCAACGGCGCGCAGGTCGACCCCGTTGTGGATCCAGAAGCGCTGATCCTCGATGGCGACCACCGCGTCCTGGAGCACCTTGGGAATGGCCTCGAACGGCACGACCTCCCGGTTCTCCTCGCCGTGCAGCGTGGTGATCAGCGTGCCGTCGGCCGCATACACCCGCGATGACTCGGCCGCGACCTGCCCTGGCGGCAGGTCAGGGCTGGTCCAGGCGCACGCCGGGGTGGCGAGGGCGACCGCGCAGAGCGCGACGAAGACAGGCCTGGGCACAGGAGGGATTCTCCCAGTGTGGGAATGCGGAAAGGTGGAGGGGGGCTGTAGGGTGGCCAACCCCGCACAGGACGGGTCAGGGTCCCGCCCATCGGGTCCGCCCGTTGGGTTGGTGGGATTGACAGTCCGTCGGGGAGAGCTATACTGAAACGCTGCCCTGCGGGAGGTTTCCGCAGGCGGGGAAGTCCGGTCCGGCCCCTCTGGAGACAGAGGCCTCTGGCAACAGAGCCGAGGATCGAAACCCCCAGCAGGACGATCGGCACCTCCGGCTCTGCGTGAGCCGTGTGCCTGACGCCCGAGTGCTCCTTGAAAACGGAACAGAGATAGCCAAAAGCCAGTGCGGGCGATCGCATCGGTCTCTTCGGAGACGGACGCGGTCGCAATTACAAGTCAATGCACTGAGAACGGACAATGCAGTATCTGTTCTTGTGCCAGTTGGCCATTGGGATTCAGTTTCCCGGTGGTTGACTCTTCACACGATCGAAGAGGTCTTCGGACCTCGAGAGATCTCGATGGAGAGTTTGATCCTGGCTCAGGACGAACGCTGGCGGCGTGCTTAACACATGCAAGTCGAACGGGGTCCAACTCTTCGCAAGAAGAGGGAAGACCTAGTGGCGAACGGGTGCGTAACACGTGAGGAACCTGCCCCGAAGACCGGGACAACACCGGGAAACCGGTGCTAATACCGGATATCCCCATCGAATCGCATGGTTTGATGAGGAAATGGATTCCGCTTTGGGAGGGGCTCGCGGGCTATCAGCTTGTTGGTGGGGTAACGGCCCACCAAGGCTACGACGGCTAGCTGGTCTGAGAGGACGACC
>JBEEFQ010000161.1:0-2660 GCA_041166245.1 Actinomycetota bacterium
TGTAGCGGCGGTCGGACTCGAACCGACGACCCCTCGATTATGAGCCGAGTGCTCTTACCGACTGAGCTACGCCGCCCTGCTGTGCTGCCTTGTTGGGCGAGCCCTCTGTGGGAATCGAACCCACGACACCAGCCTTACCATGGCTGTGCTCTGCCGACTGAGCTAAGAGGGCGTGTCTGATCAACGCTTTGCGCACGCCGATCTGGCGTGATCGCGACCAGCGATGATAGCCAACCGGCCATGGAGGTCCGCCTGGCGATTCCGAGCGACGCCGAGGCCATCCGGGCCATATACAACGTCGAGGTCACCGAGTCGACCAACACGTTCGACCTCGTCCCTCGCACGGCCGAGCAGCAGCACGCCTGGTTGGCAGAGCACGCCGGAGCCCACCCGGCCATCGTGGCCGTCAGCGATGGAGACGTCGTCGGGTACGGGTCGCTGTCGCCCTACAAGGAGCGGCCCGCGTACGCGACCACGGTGGAGGACTCGCTGTTCGTCCACCGCGAGCACCGGGGCGAGGGGGTCGGGCGTCGGCTCCTCGAGGAGCTGTTGCGCCTCGCCGCCGACCACGGGTTCCACGCCGTGATCGGCCGCATCGTGGGCGACAACGCCGCGTCGATCCGCGTGCACGAGGCGTGCGGGTTCGTGCACGTCGGCGTGGAGAAGGAGGTCGGCCGCAAGTTCGGCCGCTGGCTCGACGTCGTGGAACTGCAAAAGCTGCTGTAGCTAGCTACGTCTTCTCGCCGGCGAGGAGGCGGTCGAGGGCCAGCTCGGCGTAATCGTGGGGCTCACCGTCGTCGGGGAGCTGGCCTCGGCGGGCGGCGGACAGGTGGGCGCACGAGGAGACGAGGGCCATGTGGGTGAAGGCCTGGGGGAAGTTGCCGAGGGCCTCGCCGGTGCGCTCGTCGGCTTCCTCGGCGAACAGCCCGACGTCGTTGGCGAGGCCCATGAGCTTGTCCAGCAGGGCGGCGCCCTCGTCGACCGCGCCTGCGTGCACCAGGCAGTCGACGAGCCAGAACGAGCACAGGAGAAATGCCCCTTCCCCTCCCCCCACGCCGTCGGGCGACTTGTACCGGTGCACGAGGCCGTCGGTGGCGAGGTCACGCCGCACCACCTCGATGGTCTTGAGCACGAGGGGATGGTTCGAGGGCAGCAGGCCGAGGGCAGGCACGAGCAGCGTCGACGCGTCGGCCACCGGAAAGCCCACCGCCTGGCCGAACCAGCCGTCGGCGGCTGCCTCCTCGAGCAGGTAGTCGCGGAGCAGGTCACGTTCCTTGGTCCATGCCGCGACGGGCGCCGACATGCCGAACGAGGTGGCAATCTTGATGGCGCGATCGAGGGCAACCCAGCAGTTGAGCTTGGAGTGGGTGAAGTGGCGGGGGTCGTCGCGAATCTCCCAGATCCCTTGGTCGGGCTCGCGCCACCGCTCGGTGACGATCTCGGCCAGGCCGGTGAGGAAGGCCCAGTTGTCGTCGGTGAGCTCGCCCCCCGCCTTGCGGAACAGCCACGCCGCCTCGAACAGCTGGCCGTAGCAATCGAGCTGCAGCTGCTTCACCGCGCCGTTGCCGATGCGCACGGGCTGCGAGCCGCGGTGGCCCGCGAGGTGCGGCAGCTCGAGCTCGGGCAGCATGCGCTCGCCGCAGATGCCATACATGATCTGCAGGTCTCCGGGCCGACCGGCGCCGTGGCGCTCGAGCCATTGCTTGAAGGCCTCGGCCTCGCCCCGGAACCCGAGCTCGAACAGCGAGATCAACGTGAGGGTGGCGTCGCGGATCCACGTGTAGCGGTAGTCCCAATTGCGCTCGCCGCCGATCTCCTCAGGGAACGAGGTCGTGGGTGCCGCGATCACCGCGCCGCTGGGCGCGTAGGTCAGCGCCTTGAGAACGAGAGCGGAGCGCAGCACCTCCTCCGCGTGCTCGCCGTCGTAGCGGCAGCCCGCGATCCACGTGCGCCAGAACGCGACGGTGTCGTCGAGGCGGCGGCGCATGGCCTCGCCACCTCGCTCCCCCGGCGCCTCCTCGTGCGACGGCGTCCACGAGGCCTCGATCCACACCTCCTCGCCCTTCTCCATGGACCAGTCCCCGCCCAACGCCTCCTCGATGATGCGGATGGGCCGGGTGGCGTCCACCCAGAGCGCGTCGGCACCCCCGACCGCCTCACCCAGCCCCGACTTGGTGACCCGCAGCCGGGGGACGAAGGCGCCGTATTCGTACCGGGGCTCCACCCGCACCGCGACCTCGACGCGGCCGCCCGTGCAGCGGAGCCGGCGCAGGATGGCGCGGCGGGCCCGCACCCGGCTGGGAAACGCGGGGTCGGGTGCCTCCACGGGCATGCAGTCGGTGACCTCGAGGGTGCCTTCGCCCGTGTCGAAGGTCGTGATGAGGACGTTGGTGCCGTCTAGGTAGGCCCGCGACGACCGCACCACCGCCTCGGGTGTCACCGAGAAGGCGCCGCCGTTGGGGTCGAGGGCCTTGCAGAACACCGCGGGCGAGTCGAACCGCGGGAAACATGCCCAGTCGACCGAGCCGTCACGGCCGACCAGTGCGGCCGAGTGGCAGTCCCCCAGCAGGGCGTAGTCGCCGATGCGATTCACAAGAGTGTTGGTGGGCCGGGGAGGATTTGAACCTCCGAAGGCTGTGCCGGCAGATTTACAGTCTGCT
>JBEEFQ010000162.1:0-13375 GCA_041166245.1 Actinomycetota bacterium
TCGACGCCGTGTACATGGAGGCGGTGCAAGCCATGACGGGCGGCGGCGGGTGGCCCATGACCGTGTTCCTCGCGCCCGACGGGCGGCCGTTCTACGGGGGCACGTACTTCCCGCCCGAGCCCCGCCACGGCATGCCGTCGTTCCAGCAGGTGCTGACCGCGGTCGACGACGTGTGGAACAACCGGCGCGACGAGGTGGAGCAGCAGGCCGTGTCCCTGGTCGAGGCGGTGCGGGCGCGGACGACACTCGGTGCGAACGCCAGCGGCGGGCGTCACGTGTTCTCGCCTGCGCTGCTCGACGGGGCGTACCAGGCGCTGCGCGCCAACCATGACGACGAGTGGGGCGGGTTCGGGCGAGCGCCCAAGTTTCCGCAGCCGGCCATGCTCGAGCTGCTGCTGCGGGCCTACGCCCACAACCGGGCGCCTGAGACGCTGTCGATGCTGGAGACGTCGCTGGACGCGATGGCGTCGGGCGGGATGTACGACCACCTGGGCGGCGGCTTCTCCCGCTACTCGGTGGACGCCTTCTGGATGGTGCCCCACTTCGAGAAGATGCTCTACGACCAGGCAGGGTTGGCTCGGGCCTACCTCCACGGTTGGCAGGTGAGCGGGCACGAGCGCTGGCGCCAGGTGCTGGAGGAGATCGTCGGCTACGTGCTGCGCGACCTGCGTGATCCCGAGGGCGGGCTGTACTCGGCCGAGGACGCCGACTCCGAGGGCGAGGAGGGCAAGTTCTACGTCTGGCAGCTCGACGAGCTGTTGTCGGTGGTGGGCGGCGACCAGTCGGTGGCCGACTGGTACGGCGCGACCAAATCCGGCAACTTCGAGGGGGCCAACATCCTGC
The DNA here is from genome assembly GCA_041166245.1 of Actinomycetota bacterium. GTDB lineage: Bacteria > Actinomycetota > Acidimicrobiia > Acidimicrobiales > JAFATL01 > JBEEFP01. The sequence goes on from JBEEFQ010000162.1 coordinate 844, forward strand.
ACCGGCCGGTGCGGGGCGACCTGCTGCGACCTGCGGAGGTGGAGTCGGCGCGGGCCGCGCTCTTTGCTGACCGGGACAAGCGGGTGCGGCCCGGGCTCGACGACAAGGTGCTGACCGAATGGAACGCCATGTTCCTGTCCACGCTGGCCGAGGCCGCTGGTGCGACGGGTCGGTCGGACTGGCTCGACGCCGCGGTGCAGCTGGGCGACTTCCTGTTGTCGTCACTCCGGCGGCCTGACGGCCGCTGGCTGCGGTCGTGGCAGCGCGAGGGCGGCGCCCGGGTGCTGGCCTACGCGGCCGACTACGCGTGGCTGGTGGACGCCTTCGTGCGGCTAGGCGAGGCGACCGGTTCCGCTCGGTGGATCGCTGCTGCTCGGGAGGCGGCCGACAGCATGCTCTCGCTGTTCTGGGACGATGACGGCGGGGGGCTGTTCACCACCGGCAACGACGCCGAGCAGCTCATCGTGCGGTCCAAGGACATGCTCGACGGTGCCACTCCCTCGGCCAACTCGGTGGCGGCCGTCGCCCTGCTGCGGCTGGCGGCCCTGACCGGCGAGGAGGCCTACGCCGAGCGGGGCGAGGAGATCCTGCACGTCGTCGGCCAGCTCCTGGAGTCCCACCCCGCCGCGCTGACGTGGGCGCTGGGCGCCGTCGACATGCTCGTGTCAGGGACAACGGAGATCGCCGTCGTCGGCGACCGCAGGGATTTGGTGGAGACCGTGCAGAGTCGGTATTTGCCGAACGCGGTGTTGGCCTGGGGCGAGCCCTACGGCGGCCCCTTGTGGGCCGGCCGAGCCGAAGGCGGGGCCAAGGCCTACGTCTGCCACAACTACGCCTGCCAATCCCCCGTCACGTCCCCCGCCGACCTCCTATCCCAATTGGCCTGATCGCACGCCCCCGGTTCGCGTTCCGCGTGACCACCGCTCCAGGAACCTGCGCATTTGCGTACACAGAACGAGGGCCGCCCCAGGAGTGTCACACCCCCTCGGCATCCTTGGCTCCATGATCGACATCGAACGAGCCATCGCTGCAATCGCGGAGACGCAACACGGGATCCTCAGCCAACGCCAAGCGAGAGCGGCTGGAGCGTCGGACTTCCAGATCAGACACAGGCTGGCCAATCGACATTGGGATGACCTCGGTGAGGACGTCATCCGGATGCCGGGCGCGCCACGCACCTGGCGTCAAGGGGTATCGGCAGCGACTCACGCAGGCCCGGGGGGTGTCGCGGGGTACCGGACCGCGGCCGCGCTGTTCCGGGTCCCGGGTTTCGCCGAGAACCGACTGGAGACCGTCCGGCAGGTGAACGCTCGACCCGTCTCGCGCCTGAGTGTTGTGCATCGCACACGTTGGTTGCCTCCATGGCACGTGACGACTATTGACGGCGTCCGGGTAACCACAATCGCCCGAACGCTCTTCGATCTCGGCGCCGTCGTCTCGTTTCCGCGGCTGCGTCGGGCAGTGAACAACGCCCTCGCCATGCGACTGGTGACGTACGAACAGCTCGACGCGATGCTGCAGGAGATGGCTGAGCGTGGTCGATCTGGCACCCGGCCGATGCGCGCGGTTCTTGCCAAGCTCGGACCCGGCACGATGCCGAGTGAGAGCGCGCTCGAGATCGAGTTCGAAGAGTTCCTCGAGGCGCACAACGAGCCTCTGCCAACACGGCAGGCAAACGTCGGCGGCGACCACTGGATCGGCCGCACCGACTTTCGGGACGAAGGCACCCCGATTCTCTTCGAGCTCGACGGGCGCACCTATCACCAACAGGAGCTCGACCGCGAGGCAGACGCAGTCCGTGATGCCGAGCTGTCGGCCGCCGGGTTCGCACTCCTGCGAATCCCCCGCCGTCTCCTCAAGGAGCGGCCGGAATGGGTTCTCGCAAGGATCCGCGAGCTACGCCGCCGTCATTCTGTGTACGCAAACGCGCAGGTTCCTACCGCAGCCGTCACGCGGAACGCGAAGCCGTTAGGAGACGGTTGCCAGGATTGACTTGAAGCGGTCGGTCGACAGGGCGCGGGCGGTGGATTCGTAGGCGGATTTGGCCACCAGCTCCATGCCGGCGGGGCGCATCATGTTCAGGCCTTGGACCTGGAGATCGCCGACCGAAGGACGGAGCATGAGCACCTCGGCCCCCGAGCGGCGGGCCTCGGCCACTTCGGCGGACAGCTTGCGGGCCGGGAACATGCGGACCATCCGCTGGATCGGATCCGGCAGCCGCTCACTCGTGTCGAACGCCATGGGTGCCACACACAGGATCAGCTCGCAGCCCGCCTTGCCGGCCAGGTCGAGGTTGGTGGTCGAGTGCGCGCCACCGTCGACCAGCGTCAGGTCGCCGACCCGAACGGGCTTGTAGACCCCGGGGATGGCGCACGACGCCTGCACCGCCGTGGCCAGGTCGCACTCGGGCGCTCCCTCCCGCCCCAGCACAATGCGGCGGCCGCTCAGGATGTCCACCGCGACCAACCAGAGCTCCCGCGACGGCCATTCCTTGGTCAGTTCGGCGGTGAGGCGCTCACGGTTCTCCCGCATGGAGTACAGCCCGCCCGGGAAGGCCCGCCGCAGCGGACCTGGCACCGTCGTGATCGGCAGCCGCAGCACGGACTGGGCCATCACGTACGCCGACCCGACGCCCCGCCGCACCAACCCAAGCGGGGAACGGTAGGCGGGCGCCATCACCGAGTTCGACCCGTCGTCGAGGGCCGGCATGCGGGGATGGGTGCCGTGGGCCAGCTGCCAGAAGTCCTCGGTGCTCCAGCCCGACCGCAGGTAGGACCCCACGACCGAGCCGGCCGACGTGCCCACCACCAGGTCGGCGGAGTCGGGCTGGAACCCCGCCTCCACCTCCAGCGCCCGCAGCGCGCCGGCGATGTACGCCATGCCCACGGTGCCGCCGGCACCGAGGACCAGACCGGTCTTCACGGTGGGGGGTCTACTTGCCGAGCGAGCCGGCGGCCAGGTCCTCGGCCATGGCCCAGCCGAAGGCGATCAGGTAGTCGCCCCGGTCACGATCCAGCGGCTCGAAGAACGGTGACACCGCGGGATCGAGCTTCTCGGGCTTGAGGGCCTCGTGGTCGAGGCACCCGGCCACGGTGCCGTCACCGGTGACGAGGAAGCTGCGGTCGTCGATGCGGCCCTCGGCCCCGAACCGCTTGGCCAGCCGCCGGCCCCACGCCCGCTCCTCGCCGGAAGCCTTGTGGTCGGGCCGGGGCACGACGTCCTCCAGGCCCTTGAACGCCTGGTAGCCGGCCGCATCGATGAACTTGGTGCCCACGAGGACATCCTCGTCGGGAAAGGCGAGCACGGCCCGGCGGTACTGGTCGGTCATGAGCGCCTTGAGGACGGCATCGCGCCGAGAGCCCCGCTTGACCGACGCCAGGCCGATGAGCAGGCACGGCGTGCCGCCGATGCGCTCCAGCGTGCAGAACGAGAAGCCCTGGGTCTTGCCGTTGTCGGTGGCCCGGGAGATCAGGACCCACTCCTCGCGCTGCTTCGACAGCTCGCCGATCTCGTAGCCCGCAGGCCCCTCAGCGCAGATGTCCGCCATCTCGACGAGCTCGCTGTCGCTGAGCGCAGTGCAGTCCTTGGTCTCGACTTGGATCGCCATGGCGCCTGGTGTCTCCCGTCTCGCGACTTGACCGAGTGGTCAGTTTATTCGGTTCGGCGCCGGGGCACCCAACCGGGCCAATCGGTCAGCCCGGCCGTCAGCCGACGACGCAGCCCTGTCCGAGCACCTCGCGCAGCTCCCCGACCAGGCCGTTGCGGCCGTCGACCCGGAACTCGGCGGGCAGCCGGATGCGCTTCTCGCCCAGTCGCAGCACCACGGCCTGGTCGCCCGGATGGCTGGCGAGCACCCGTTTGAGCTCGTTGACCTTGGTGTCGGTGAGGGCGTGGACGGGGACGGCGATCTCGAGGTCGCCGCCCTCCATGGTGAGCTCGGGCCGGCGCACCTCCATGCACACGTATTTGGGCTGGTCATCTCTGAGGTCGAGCCTGCCCTTGACGCAGACGACGGCGTCGTCCTGCAGGAGCGAGCCGTACTCCTGCATCGTGCGCGGGAACACCCACACCTCGATGGCCGCCTCGAGATCCTCGAGGACGAACGTGGCCATCAGCTCGCCCTTCTTCGTGTACTTGCGGGACAGGCTCGTGACCACGCCACCGATGACCTTCATCGATCCCTCGGTGGCCTCCCGCAGATCACTGATCGACGCGTCCACCAGGCGCTTGAGCGCGGCCTCGGCCCCGAGCAGCGGGTGATCGCTGACGTACAGACCCAGCATCTCCTTCTCGAAGGCCAGCCGCTGGCTCTTGTCGAACTCGAGGTCGGGGATGGAGATCCGCACGTCGTCGAACCCGATGTCGGCGTCGGCCGACCCGAACAGGTCGAACTGCCCCTCGCCCTCCCGGCGGCGCCGCTCGAGGGTGCGATCGACGATCTGCTCGAACACCATGCACAGCCCCTGCCGGGGATGGCCCATGGCGTCGAACGCGCCGCCCTTGATGAGCGACTCGACCGTGCGCTTGTTGAGCACCATGGGGTCGACCCGGCTGCAGAAGTCGTAGAAGTCGGAGAAGGGACCGTTCTTCTCCCGCTCGGCGACGATGTGCCCGACCAGTCCCGTGCCCACGTTGCGAACGGCCGACAGCCCGAACGGGATGGTCTGGCCCAGCGCCGCGAACTCCGAGTCGGAGACGTTGACGTCGGGCACCAGCACCTGCAGGCCGAGGTTGCGGCACTCGGCCAGGTACACCGCCGTCTTGTCCTTGTCGTCCTTGACCGACGTCAGGAGCGCGGCCAGGTACTCCACCGGATGATGGGCCTTGAGCCACGCCGTCTGGTAGGCGACGAAGCCGTAGCCGTAGGAGTGACTCTTGTTGAAGGCGTAGTCCGCGAACGGCTCGATGATGTCGAAGAGCTTCTTGCCGATCTCGGCGCCGTAGCCCTGCGTGGCACAGCCGGCGGTGAACTTCTCCCGCTCGAGCGCCATGATCTTGCGGTCCTTCTTGCCGGCCGCCTTCCGCAGGTTGTCGGCTTCCTCCAGCGTGTAGCCCGCGAACCGCTGGGCGACGCGCATCATCGACTCCTGGTAGATCATCAGCCCCTGCGTGTCGCCGAGGATCTCCTCCAGGTCGGCGTGCAGGTAGGTGATGGCCTTCCGACCGTTCTTCCGGTCGGCGTAGTCGTAGTGCATGTTGGCGGCCATGGGGCCCGGCCGGTACAGCGCCACCAACGCGGCCACGTCGTCGAACGACGTCGGCGCCAGCGAACGCATCAACGCGCGCATGGGCCCGCCCTCGAGCTGGAACACACCGATCGAGTCGCCCTTGCGCAGCATGGCGAGCGTGGGCTCGTCGTCGAGCGGGATGCCGTCGATGTCGGGGCGCACGCCCGTCGACTTCTCGATGAGGTCCAACGCCCGCTCGATGACCGAGAGGTTGCGCAGGCCGAGGAAGTCCATCTTGAGGAGCCCGAGCTCCTCCACCCCGTGCATCTCGTACTGGGTGACGATCGGTGCGTCCTCGGCGACGCCACCGGGCTCGGGCTTGCGCTGGATCGGGAGGTACTCGGTGAGCGCCTCGCGCGTGATCACCACCGCGGCGGCGTGGATGCCGTCCTGGCGGCGCAGCCCTTCGAGGCCCCGAGCGACGTCGATGACGGCCTTGGCCTCGGGGTCCACCGCGTACATGTCGCGCAGCTCGCCCGCCATCTTGTAGCCGTCAGCGTGCTTGGGGAGGAGATCGAAACAGGCCCGCAGCGGCGTGTCCCGGCCCATGATCAGCGGGGGCATGGCCTTGGCGATGCGATCACCGACGATGTACGGATAGCCCAGCACGCGCGCCGCGTCGCGCACCGCGGCCCGCGCCTTGATCGTCGAGAAGGTGACGATCTGGGCGACGTGGTCCCAGCCGTACTTCTCCGCCGCGTACTTGATCATCTGGCCGCGGTAGCGCTCGTCGAAGTCCATGTCGATGTCGGGCATCTGCTTGCGCCCCGGGTTCAGGAAGCGCTCGAACAGCAGGTCGTACTTGATGGGGTCGAGGTCGGTGATGCGCAGGCAGTAGGCCACGCAGCAGCCCGCTGCGCTGCCCCGGCCCGGGCCGACGCGGATGTTGTTGTCCCGGGCGAAACGAATGAGGTCCCACACCACGAGGAAGTACGACGAGAACCCCATCTCGGAGATGACTCCGAGCTCGAACTCCACGCGGCCGACCACATCGGCAGGGAGCTCGTTGCCGTAGCGAGCCCGCGCGCCCTCCATCGTGAGGTGACGCAGGTACGCGTCGTCCGTGGTGAAGCCCTCGGGCAAGGGGAACTGGGGCAGCTGCGGCTTGCCGAACTCGATCTCGACGTTGGCCCGCTCCGCGATCCACAGCGAGTTGTCGCACGCGTCGGGCACCTCGCGGAACAGGTGCCGCATCTCCGCCGCCGTCTTCAGGTAGTGCTGGTCGCCTTCGATCTTGAAGCGGTTGGGGTCGGCGATGGTGGAACCGGTCTGCACGCACAGCAGGGCGTCGTGCGCGAGGTGGTCCTCTTGGTGCGTGTAGTGGCTGTCGTTGGTGGCCAGGAGTGGGGCACCGATCTTGCGGGCGATCTCGAGCAGCTTGGGGTTGGTCTCGCGCTGCTCGGACAGACCGTGGTCCTGCAGCTCCACGAACAGGTTGTCGCGACCGAAGATGTCCTGCAGCCGCGCTGCCTTCTCGAGCGCGCCCTTTTCGTCTCCTTGCAGAAGTGACTGCAGCACGTGGCCGCCGAGGCAGCCGGTGGAGGCGATGACGCCCTCGCTGTGCCGCGACAGCAGGTCCCAGTCCATCCGGGGCTTGTAGTGGTACCCCTCCAGGAACGCCGAGCTGGCCAGCTTGATGAGGTTCTTGTAGCCGGCGTTCGTCTCCGCCAGCAGCGTGAGGTGGTAGTAGAGCTTCCTGCCACCGTCGATGTCGCCGCCGCCGTCGTCGACACGGCCGCGCCGGCTGGCTCGCTCGAGACGACTGTCGTACGCCTGGTAGGCCTCGATGCCGATGATCGGCGTGATGCCGTGGTTGCGGCAAGCCTTGTAGAAGTCGAGGACGCCGTACATGTTGCCGTGATCGGTGATCCCGATCGCCGGCTGGCCATCGGCCGCAGCCGCGGCCACCACCTCCTCAACTCGAGCCGCCCCATCGAGCATGGAGAACTCAGTGTGGAGGTGAAGGTGGGTAAAGCTGCTCTGTCGACTCATTCGGCGTCACGGTGGGATTCCCACCACGCCCTCTTACTCGCAGCCATCTTTGCCTTGGTCGCCTCCGAGTGGCTCCGACCAGCCCACTGGTTTCCGCCGTCGCGCTTCCTTCTGACTGAACCGGTGGTGCCGTCGATCCACTGAAATACGCCGACGACGTGGCAAGCAGCCTCGACTTGGTCACCCTTGGCGGTCCCTACCAGGTATGGCCACATTGCTCGAAGGACGCGTTCGGCAGGACGTCCAGTAGCGCTAACGCGGTGAACCATCCGGGAGCGGTCGTAGTGCAGCGGCCATGACCATGCTCTAAGCCCGAAGAGGCGCCCGAATCGCTGGATGCTCTCTAGGTCGAGCATCTGGATCGAGATGCCGACGTACGAAAGGTGCTTGTCCCGACCCCGCCTGGCAACGCCACACCAGCCTTCGCCAGCGAACAACCCTGCGGCCCATGCAGCGTCATCGCGATCGATCTCCAAGACGTCGTTGGCGACGTCTAGTTCAAGTTGTTCGCGAATCTGCGCTCGAAGGGCTTCGAGCCCTCCAGGTCCACTACCAGGCCGCGTTGCCACCTCAGTCCCCACGGAACCGCTCCCTTTAATCACACACGTGTAACTAGCCTAGTCGGCCAGGCCTGGGGATCACATCAAGGGAAAAGCTGTGGACGACGATTCGCGAATCTGGCCGAGGTGCGTTCCGACCTCAGCCGTGTGAAGGCTGCGCTCTAACCAGCTGAGCTAACCGCCTTAGCAGGGGAAACCCTAGTAGTCCCTGGTCAGGAGGCCATTTTGGTATGACGCCCGTTGACGGCTGTTGACGGCGTTTTACGTGGGCGTGCGGGGGAAGTGCGGGGGAAGAACGGGGTCAGTCGGACGGAGGGAAGCCAGCAGCCACGTCACAGGCTTCTCGGTCCGAACACACCCACTCCGGTCCCTCCAAGTCGGCACCGCTGACCCGCTCGGCTCCGACGGGCCAGTCCGTTAGGTCGGCCGGCTTCCTGAGACCACCGCATCCCACGCACACCACGTACGGATGCCACTCCCGCTTCCCGTGATGGATGCCGTGCTCATCCACGTGGGTGTCATCCATCTCTCCCGCTTCGTACAGCGTCACTTGAGCGGCTTCAGTCGAGCGACAACCCGAGTGCCGTTGGCTATCTCCTCGGCCCAGGCGGTCAGCTGCGGCTCCGGTAGCTGCCAGTCGTCTCCGATGGTTGCCCATCGCTCTGCCAACGCCGGTTTGACCTCGTCCAGTGGTCGGCCACCGTGGCTTGCGTAGACCTCGTCCAACGCCTCCTGCACGGCGGGGATGATGCTCTTCCGCATGCCCTCGTTGACCGCCCGGTTCAGCCCGGCTTTGTCAAGTTTGAAGTTCGCCATGCTTCGGACCATACGCAGGGGGTGTGACAGGAACGGGGACGTGGCCTACAGCCCGAAGACCGCCAATTCGGCCCGGGTGGGCGCCCACCCACCGTCTGTGGCGCCTACGTCGGGCGTGGTGGGGCCATTTGGCGCCGCCCCTGCCAGCCACCCAGCCGTACCCTCGTCCGGATGGGCGACGAGGTCTGGCTCCTGTTCCTTCAGCAGATGGTGCTGGCACGTGGGTATGCCGTCCCCTACGAGCTCGCACAGGGAAAGCTCCGCAAGGAGGACGCATTGCCCGGTCCTGAAAACCCTGTGCTGGAGAAGCTGCTTACCTCGCTGCTGTTCGTCCGTCTTGCCTCGCTGCTGGATGAATACCTGGACGACTACGCCGGGACCAACAACATCACCATCGGCGCCAAGCGGCCAAAGCTGTTCGACCGCATTGAGGCTCTGCGGAGCCACCTTGAAGATCCGGACCGGCTTCACGATCTGCGCAAGGAACGGCGTCCCCTGGCACATGAGGCAGCAGCCGAATGCTCCTGGGACGAGCTTGATGCCGCCGTCGCCGTGGTGCATGCGGAGCTAGAGGCGCTCGGCTTCGTTGGGGACCGCCCCGACTACGTCTTGGATTCGGAGTGGGAGTACCTAGAGGTGGATCCCCCAACAGTGGAGCGGCGAGGCGCCGGCGTCATCGAAACGACCAGCATGAACAAGTACACCGTCGGTGTGAAGTCGGACGGCGCTTGGGTCAACACGTACAACTGGTACACCGCTAACACCATCATTCGTGGCCCAAGAGAGGGCGAGTAGCGGTCCTAGTGCAGCTTGAGGGCGGGGAACTTCTCCGCCAACGCCGCTGAGGAGGGAAGCGGCAGTAAAGGCGACACGTCGGGCCGGGCTCAACGAGTGAGCAGCCAACGGACGTTTCATGTCCCGCTGGCGGCGAATTATCGGGACTGGCCGATCCCGGTCCCCAGCGGCGGGATGGCTTCGCCCTTCACCGTGTACCAAGCGCAGCGGTGGTGAACCGGGAACTCCACCGACGCCGACACGACCACCACGTCTCCGCAAAGGATGCAGGGACGGGTGTCCGTCAGGTGGTCGAAGGCCCGCAGGGTGAGCGCTTCAAGATCGGCGCCTTCAAGCAGTCCGGGCGCCGGGAAGCGGAAGATCGCTTCTAGCTCCAGTTCTCCAAGACGTTCATTGTGCTGGCGCCGATCGTGCGCCACCTTCGAGTAGTTGAACCAATCCCGGTCGGACCACTCCCTCGTGTACTCCGGTAGCGCAATGGTTCGGTTGCAGTAATCGGCCACGATGCCCTGCACCGACTCTCGTCGTGGCTGCCTTTGTCCAGGCCGACGAGCCGTTGTCGTGTCCCGGAGTTCCCAACCAATGTCTTGGGTCCACCGGGCGCCCCGGAGTACGTAGCGCACCATGTCGTCCTGCGGGAACGGGTCCTCGTCGAAGTAGTCACCGCCTCGGCCTGCGCCGTACTCCACCCAGCGGACCACCCCACCCACCACCAGGTCGACGTGATCATCGGTCTTGGGTGCGATCTGGTACCACGGCAGCGACTCGGCCCACGCTGGACGTGACCGAGTGACCCAAGTGCAGCGGTCCAAAAAGCGGTCCCGGTGCTCCTGGCGGCTGAGCACATGCCCCTCCACGATCGGAGAGAGTTGAACCTCCCAGCCCTGGAGCGCCGGAGAGCCGGCGGGGCCGGGCGCCTGTCGCTTGGCGACAACGTCGACCCGAACCGGCTTGCCCGTGATCGGGTCGGGGTCAGGTGCTGGTACTTCGATGTCGGCGTCCCAGCCACCGGTGCGCTTGGCAGCCCGGTAGATCGCCACCTTGAGGCGCTGGTGCTCGGGCGACTCGGAGTGTTCCAGCGCCTTGAGGGGACACGTGTCGGGGGCGTCTGGATTGTGGGCAAAGAACTGGGTGCCCCGCTCGTTTCGCTTGGGGTGGAGCGGGTGGTGACAGTCCACGCAGGTGAACAGCGGGGCGTGGAGGCGGCGCCTGACGTCATGGTGCTGGCGTTGCAGGTCGACCCACTCCGGCTCGGCGACGTCCACGGAAACAACCGGGTCGGTACGCCCCTCCATATTCGCCTTCATGACCACAAATCAGAGGGTACCGAGGGGGTGTGACAACGCCGGTAGTTCGGGACACGAAACCACCGTTTCCTGCCGGGCGGGGTTCGACCGAATGCGCAAGTCGGACCCGTACCCTCGTGGACATGGAGAATATGAGTTGGCGACCCGGCGTGGTCGCAGGCTTCCTGCTACTTGCGGGGGCGCTGGCGGCGATGATCGATCAACGGCAGGCCGGCGCAGTAGTCGGTGTGGCTGTCCTCGTGGTGTTGTTGACCGCTGTTCTCTACGCAGACTTTGAGCGCTTCTCCGTCTCAGGTGGCGGCGTCAAAGGTGAAGCCGTCCGAGCCAGTCGTGCGTTGGAACTGGAGCTCGGCGAGGCCGTTCGCAATGCCACGGCGGAAGTCGAGGCGCCGGACGAGGCGCCGCAACAGCCCGACATTGTTGACAAGCTCAAGGAACAGCGGGCGAAGCGCCAGGCCGAGGCTCAACGTCGAGCATGGCTAGAGAAGATCATTGCGGATGCTGCGCAGTGGGGTTACTTGCAGTCACATCTCTTCAAGTCCCCACCCGAACCACACATCGTCTGGAACCCCAACGGCGAGCCTGAAATCCTGTTCGGTAAGGGCGAGCGCCAGGAACCCATCGTGCAGGCGCTATGGCAGTCCATCAACGCCACAGTGAAGCCGCAGACAGTGGAGGCGAAGGCCCACATTCCGGATGGGACCACAGAACGGCCGAGCTAAGAACGGTTAGCGCTCGTCAGCCTCACGGGGCCGAAAGATCGAGCGGTGTCGCTTCAGTTCCCAGCGTCCCTCGTCCGTGATGACGTACCGGCCACGTGGCACTTCCTCCGCCTCGTAACGGCTTACGGCGCCCAGCCGCTCAAAAGCGAGGCCACGCTTGGCGAGAGACTTCAGCATCGCCCTGGCTTCGTGCACCGAGAGGCCGGTAGCCATCGCCGTTTCGCCCGGCGTAGTGAAGTCCGACTCAACGAGGTGCCTCAGCACGATGAAGTGCTTTTCAAACCGCATCACCACATGCCCGATGGTGCCGGGACGTGTGACGTTTCCGGTGGATGCTCGCTAGCCACCAGCGATCTGGAGCACGGGCGCCGCAGGGGTCGGGGTGGCAGTGGCGATGAAGGCGTCTAGGCGGTCGGCCAAGGCCTCGCCGTGTTCGGGGAACAGGTGGGCGTAGCGGTCCTTGGTGAAGCTGACGCTGCGGTGCCCGGCCCACTTGGCGACTTCCAGGTCGGTGGCCCCCGCTGCGATCCACAGCGACACAGCGGTGTGCCGCATGTCGTGGAACGTGACACCCGAGTAGTGCGGCTTCCCGGCAGAGTCCTTTGTGATGACGCCAAGGCCCGTTGCCACTGCGGCTGTACTCCACTCTCGGCGGCGCAGGTTGTTCGCCCGTAGCTGGCTGCCGTCAGCCGTCGTGAAGACGAGGTTGTTGCTTGGTAGGCCAGCCGGCGCCGCTTGAGTTCCTGGGCCACCAGCCGAGGGATTGTCACGGTCCTGCGGCCCGCCTTGGTCTTGGTGGCGCCCTCGACCATGCCGTGCCCGGTGACCTCAACCACCTTCTTGTTGACGTTGATCGTGCGGCGCAGCAGGTCCACGTCGGACCAGCGGAGCGCAGCCAACTCGCCTATCCGCAGACCGGCGTAGCAACCCGAACACGAAACCCCGGTTTTCTGACTCTCAGAGGGCCTTACCCTGCCCGCGCACGCGTTGAAAGGGGTCCGTCATCGAGACACCCGGTCCCTGCTCTCCTTGGCCCGGTAGAGGGCCTCGTCGGCCCGGCGCAATACGTCGGACGGGCTGGCGTCGCCCTCGGCGAATGCGGCCACACCCAC
>JBEEFQ010000163.1:0-3778 GCA_041166245.1 Actinomycetota bacterium
CAGCGGGAGGCGGGCGAGGAGATCGATCCGTCCTTCGAGCAGTTCATGCAGCAGTTCGGCGATTTCTTCCCCGGCAACCCGCAGACGCTCGACGAGCTCCTCGAGCAGATGGCCGAGCAGATGGCGGCCATGCAGGCGATGCTCAACTCGATGACGCCCGAGCAGCGGGCCCAGCTCCAGGGGCTGTCCGAGCAGCTGCTCGAGGACATGGACCTGCGCTGGCAGGTCGACCGCCTCGGCGCCAACCTCCGGGGCGCCTTTCCGCAGGCGGGCTGGGACCGCCGCTACAACTTCAGCGGCCAGGATCCCCTCGGCTTCGCCGAGGCCGCTTCATTGATGGACCAACTCGGCGACATCGACCAATTGGAGAACCTGCTCAAGTCCGCATCACAGCCTGGCGCCCTCGCCGACGTCGACATCGATCGGGCGCGTGAGCTGCTCGGCAACGAGTCGGCCAAGTCGCTGGAGCAGCTCGCGCAGCTGGCCAAGAAGCTGGAGGAGGCCGGCCTCATCGAGCAGAAGGAGGGGCGCTTCGAGCTGACGCCTCGCGGCATGCGGCGCATCGGCCAGAACGCCCTGTCCGACCTGTTCAGCAAGCTGGCCAAGGACCGCCTCGGGCGCCACGAGGTCACGCCGTCGGGCGCGGGCCACGAGCGGGCGTATGAGACCAAGCCCTACGAGTACGGGGATCCGTTCAACCTCAGCATCGAGCGCACGGTGCGCAACGCGCTGGCGCGGCGCGGCACGGCCAGCGGGCTGCCCATCAAGCTCTCGCCCGAGGATTTCGAGATCGAGCGCACTGAGACGATCACCCGCTCGTCCACCGTGCTGATGCTCGACCTCTCGCTGTCGATGCCGATGCGCGACAACTTCCTCGCGGCCAAGAAGGTCGCCATGGCGCTGCACTCGCTGATCTCCACCCACTTCCCGCGCGACTTCCTCGGCATGGTGGGCTTCAGCTCCATCGCCCGCGAGCTCAAGGCCGAGCAGCTGCCCGAGGTGTCGTGGGACTTCGTCTATGGCACCAACATGCAGCACGGCTTCATGCTCAGCCGCAAGATGCTGGCCAAGCAGTCCGGCACCAAGCAGATCATCATGATCACCGACGGCGAGCCGACCGCCCATCTCATCCCCGGCGACCCTGAGCCGTTCTTCAGCTACCCGCCGGTGCAGGAGACGATCGACGCCACCCTGCAGGAGGTCCTGCGCTGCACTCGTGAGGACATCCGCATCATCACCTTCATGCTCGACGCCACCAGCTACCTCAAGGCCTTTGTCGAGAAGCTCACCAAGATGAACCAGGGCCGTGCCTTCTTCACCACCCCGGAGACCCTCGGCGACTACGTGCTCGTCGATTTCATCGAGCAGAAGCGGGCCATGCGCACCGGCGGCGCCGCCCGCCGCCGCGGCGCCTGACGTTTCTCGAGACATGCTCAGAAGTGCGCCCGGGCGGCCGATCGGGGCCTAGGGGGAGACGTGGGACGGAAGCCGCACATCCTGGGAGCATCGGTCGCCGGACTGCTCGTGCTGGCGGTCCTCGCCTTGGTGGTCCACGACGAGGGCGCCTCGACGCAGGTCGCCGCGTCGGGACCGCGGGCTCGAGCCGACAGCTCCGCGTTGTTGCCCGACGTCGATCAGCCGGCCGAGGACGCGACAACCACCGTCCCGAGCGAGACGGTGCCGACAACGGCGGCGACCCAGCCCGTGGCCGCCACCCGCGTCCCCACGACCGCAGCACTCACCGGTTCCTCGACGACCACCAAGCCGAACACGACGGTCGCGACCGGGCCCGCCCCGACCAGCCCACCGACCACCGTTGGTCGGACCGTGACGGTGACGCCGGGGCAAGGCGTCGGCGCCTACACCGTCAGTGGCACCGGCTGCCTCGGGCCTGACGCCGGAGCCGGCATGTACTTCTACGACGTCGACGGCCAGCTCATCAACGGGGACGGCGGTTCGGCGATGCCGGACGGGACGTGGGCCGTCCCCGTGGTCATGCCGCAAGGTGCGGGCCCCGGTCTCGTCACCATCAAGGCGTTCTGTACCAACGCGATGACGAACGTCAAGTACTTCGACTACGCCCCCGTGACGGTGCTGGTCAGCTGATGCCCGGCCGCGGCGTGCGCCCCCTCGCGGGCGGGATCGCGCTGCTGCTAGCGCTGGCCGGTGTCGCCCTGCTCGTGCACCGGGACCGGTCGACGACGAACCTGGCGATATCCCCCTCCCGGTCCCGCACGACGACCGCAGCCGCCGACCTCCCGGAGCTGTTCACCGGGCCGCCGACGAGCACGACGACGGCGCCACTGTCGGCAGCACCGACGAGCGTCGTCGCCGCAGCGGTCCCGACTACGGCGGTCCGACCCACACCGACGTCACAGGCGCGCCCGGTCTCGACGCCCGCGACCTCGTCGCCCGTCACCACGGTGCCGGTCGGCCCTCCCATCACCACCCGCCCCGGCCTCGACGCCCACTACACCTGGATCGAGGGAACGGGCTGCGTGGTCGAGGACCCCGGCGTGCGACTGGAGCTCTTCGACATGGCGGGTCAGCCCCTGGGTGGTGACGGCGCCTACGTCGAGCCCGACGGGTCCTGGTCATGGCCGATCGGGCCGCCATCGGGCAAGGCCACGGTCGTGGCCACGTGCATCAACGTGCCGACGCAAGCCGTGCACATGACCTACCCGCCCTTGGTCGTCGATTTCCCCTAGCGCTTCACGTCTCGAGGAAATAGCACTTCAAATTGAGGTGCTATTTCCTCGAGACGTCAGGAGGCGCTCGTACAGCTCGTAGGTCTCGGCGTCGTACGCGACCAGGCGGACGTCGGTGACTGATGTCGACGGCAGCACCTCGCGCACGGTTTCGACCGCGATGCGGGCGGCCGCGTCTCGCGGGTAGCCGTAGATGCCGGTCGAGATGGCCGGAAACGCGAGCGACCGTGCGCCGAGCACGTCGGCCACCTCGAGCGAGCGGCGGTAACACGACGCCAGCAGTGCGGGCTCGCCCTGCGAGCCGTCCCGCCACACTGGTCCCACGGTGTGGATCACCCAGCGGGCCGCCAGCGCGTGTCCCGCGGTCGCCTTGGCGTCGCCCGTCGGGCACCCGCCGAGGGTCCGGCACTCGGCCAGCAGCTCCGGTCCGGCGGCGCGGTGGATGGCGCCGTCGACGCCGCCGCCGCCCAACAACGACGAGTTGGCGGCGTTGACGATCGCATCGACCCGCTGCTCGGTGAGGTCGCCCCGGACGGCCTGAATCACAAGTTCCCCTTGCGCTTTCGTGCCTGAAGAGGGATCATCACATTGTTGTAATTACATCGGTGCAAGATCGAGGGAGGCCACCGATGACGGACCTGCTGCATCTACTGAACCGGGAAGAGCGGCCGTCCTGGCAAGACCAGGCGAACTGCATGGGCGTCGACCCTGATCTCTTCTTCCCCGAGCGCGGAGCGTCGACGCGTGAAGCGAAAGAAGTGTGCCGGGGCTGCGTGGTGCGCGAGGACTGCCTCGAGTACGCGCTGGCCAACGGCGAGAAGTTCGGCATCTGGGGGGGCATGAGCGAGCGCGAGCGGCGGCGTATCCGCCGGGCGCGGGCGCTGGCCCGCCGATCGAACGGGGCGATATCCGCCTCGTGACCCCTGCTCGACGCGCCGGCGTCCCACGATCCGCCGGCGCCACCGCCGCACCACGCAGTCCGGTTTCACCCAAAGCTTCCCCTGTCGAAGCCCGCCTCTTCGAGGCGGGCTTCGATCGTTGATGACGGCGCCAGGTCGAGCTCAACCCAC
>JBEEFQ010000164.1:0-4426 GCA_041166245.1 Actinomycetota bacterium
CGACGACGCACTTCACGACCTCGCCCTTCTTGACCGCGGCACCGGGGATGGCGTCCTTGACGGTCGCCACGAAGATGTCGCCGATGCCCGCGTAGCGCCGCTTGGAGCCGCCCAGCACCTTGATGCAGAGCACCTCCTTGGCGCCGCTGTTGTCGGCCACCCGTAGGCGGCTCTCCTGTTGGATCATTTCGCCCGCTCGAGGACTTCGACGATCCGCCAGCGCTTGAGCTTGCTGAGGGGACGGGTCTCCTGGACGCGCACGCGGTCGCCGACCTTGACGTCGTTGTTCTCGTCGTGGGCGTAGAGGCGCTTGGTGCGCTGCACCGTCTTGGCGTACCGGGGATGGCGCACCCGCTCGACGACCGACACGATGACGGTCTTGTCCATGGCGTTGGACGCGACGAGGCCCTCGCGGACCTTGCGCCGGTTGGGGCGGCTGGTTTCGGTGTTCGACTGCTCGGCCATCATGCGCTCTCCTGGGGTACTGCCTGAGTGGCGGCCTCGGCGGCCTCGGCCGCCTCGATCTCCCGCGCTCGCAGGATCGTGTGGATCCGGGCCACGTCCTTCTTGAGGTAACCGAGCCGGGAGGTGTTGTCGAACTGCCCGGTGACCACCTTGAACCGCAGGTTGAACAGCTCCTGCTTGGCGTCGGCCAGGCGTTGCTCCAGCTCGGTGTCGTCGAGGGCTTCGAGCTCAGCTGCCTTCGTCATCCGACCTCCACCTCTTCCTGCTGCTGGCGGCGGCTCACGAACTTGGCCTTGATGGGCAGCTTCTGGATGGCCCGTTCGAGGGCCTCCTTGGCCAGGCCCTCTTGCACACCGGCCAGCTCGAACATGATGCGCCCGGGCTTGACCACGGCCACCCACAGCTCGGGGTTGCCCTTGCCCGAACCCATGCGGGTCTCGGCCGGCTTCTGGGTGACGGGCTTGTCGGGGAAGATCCGGATCCACACCTTGCCGCCGCGCTTGACGTGGCGCGTCATGGCGATACGTGCGGCCTCGATCTGGCGGGCGGTGATCCACCCGGGCTCGAGGGCCTGGATGCCGAAGTCGCCGAAGGTGATCACGGTGCCGCCCTTGGCCATGCCGGAACGGCGCCCGCGCTGCTGCTTGCGGTGCTTGACCTTCTTGGGCATGAGCATCGGCTACTCCGCATCCTTGTGAAAGTGCGGAGTCTCGTGATGCTCGCGGGTGCGACGCTCGATCTCTTCTTCCTCGGCCAGCAGGCGCTCGAGATCGGGGTCGACCTCCTGGATGAGCTCCTTGGCCTCGGGCTCGACGTCAGGCGCGACCGTCTCGTCGACGGGGGCGTCGTCGGCCACCGTGCCCTCGGGCACGGGCTCGCCCGGCGCACCCTGATCCGGACGGCGACGACCGCCACCGGCAGAGATGACGCGGCGGGGACGGTCCTGGCCACTGGTGTCGCCCACGGCCATGGCCGCCTCGCGGCTGATCTTGTCCTCGGTGGAGATCTTGTAGGGGAGGATGTCGCCCTTGTAGATCCACACCTTCACGCCGATGCGGCCGAAGGTGGTCTTGGCCTCGCGGAAGCCGTAGTCGATGTCGGCGCGCAACGTGTGCAGCGGTACCCGACCCTCGCGGTAGAACTCCTTCCGCGACATCTCCGAGCCGCCGAGGCGCCCTGCGCACTGCACGCGGATGCCGTTGCCGCCCGCCTTCTGCACGGTCTGCACCGCACGCTTCATGGCCCGGCGGAAGCTGACGCGTCCCGCGAGCTGGTCGGCGATGCCCTGGGCGATGAGCGCGGCGTCGAGCTCGGGCTGCTTGATCTCCTGGATGTTGAGCTGGATCTTGTTGTTGCCGGTGATCTTGGCCAGGCCCTCGCGCAGGCGGTCGGCCTCGGCGCCGCGGCGGCCGATGACGATGCCGGGGCGCGCGGTGTGGACGTCGATGCGCAGGCGGTCACGCGTGCGCTCGACCTCGATGCGGCTGACGGCCGCCCGCTCGAGCTGCGACATCAGGTAGTGGCGGATCTTCCAGTCCTCGACGACATAGTCCTGGTACTCCTTGCCCGCGAACCAGCGGGACTTCCAGTCCGTCGTGACGCCGAGCCGGAACCCGTAGGGGTTGACCTTCTGGCCCATTACTTCTCCTCCTCATTGGAGGGCTCAGCGTCGGGCTCCTCCGGTGCTGCGTCTTCGGCGGGCGCCTCTGCATTCGAGGCCGCTCCTTCGTCGCTCGACTCCGGCGAGGTCGCTGCTTCCTGCTGGTCGACGGCGCCGGCCTCTTCCGCGGCCTCGTCCTCGATGATGTCCTCCGCCAGCTCCTCGACCGCGTCGAGCGCCGCGTCCTGCTGGTCGACGATGCCCTCTTCCTCGAGCTCCTCGACGGGAACCACGTCCTCCGAGATCCCTTCGGCGGCCTGCTGGCCGCGACGCCGACGGAGACGGCTGCCCTCGCGGGCCCCGGCCTGGGTGGCCTGGGAGGCCTTGCGGCCGCCGGCGACGCGACGGGCACGGCGAGTGCTGTCCTCGGCGGCGCGCCGGGCCCGCAGGCGGGCGAGGCGGTCGTCGGGCAGCCTGCTCACGATCAGGGTGATGTGGCTGGTGCGCTTGCGAATTCGGGTGGCGCGGCCACGGGCACGCGGGCGCCAGCGCTTGTTGGTGCGGCCCTCGTCGGCGAAGCAGGCCGACACGTACAGCTCGTCGGTGACCTGGCTGTCGTTGTGCTCGGCGTTGGCGATGGCGGAGTCGAGCAACTTGCCGATCACGAAGGCGGCATCCCGCTCGCAGAACTCGAGGATCTCCCGCGCCCGACCGACCTCGACGCCGCGGATGAGGTCGAGGACGACCCGCACCTTGTTCGCGGAGATCCAGACGTCCCGCAGCACGGCATGCGTCCCTGGACGCTCGTTCGTCTTCGGCCCAGGCATCAGCGACGTCCGGCGCGCTCTTGGCCGGCGTGGTAGCGGAAGGTGCGGGTGGGCGCGAACTCGCCGAGCTTGTGACCGACCATCGACTCGGTGATGTAGACGGGCACGTGCTTGCGCCCGTCGTGCACCGCGATCGTGTGACCGACCATGTCGGGGATGATCGTGGAGCGGCGGGACCAGGTCTTGATGACCCGCTTCTCGTTGGTGGAGTTGAGGACGTCGACCTTCTTCAGCAGGTGATCGTCGACGAAGGGGCCCTTCTTGAGACTGCGCGGCATGGGTTCCTACCTCCGCTCGCCGCGCTTGCGGCGGCGCCGGATGATCTGCTTGGACGATTGCTTGTTCTTGTCGCGGGTGCGGCCTTCGGGCTTGCCCCAGGGCGACACCGGATGGCGGCCGCCCGAGCTCTTGCCTTCGCCACCACCGAGGGGGTGGTCGACGGGGTTCATGGCCACGCCGCGGGTCTGGGGGCGCACGCCCTTCCAGCGGTTGCGGCCCGCCTTGCCGATCTTGACCAGGTCGGCCTCGGCGTTGCCGACCTCACCGATGGTGCCGCGGCAGTCGATGGACACCCGGCGCATCTCCGTGGAGGGCAGGCGCAGCGTGGCGAAGTCACCCTCCTTGGCGACGAGCTGCACGCTCATCCCCGCACCGCGCGCGAGCTTGCCGCCCTCGCCTGGCTTCAGTTCGACGTTGTGCACGGTGGTACCGACGGGCACGAAGCGCAGCGGCAGGGCGTTGCCGACCCGGATCTCCGAGCCCTTGCCACTCTGAAGAAGGTCGCCGACCGCGATGTTCCTGGGGGCGAGGATGTACCGCTTCTCCCCGTCGAGGTAGTGGAGCAGGCAGATACGGGCGTTGCGATTGGGGTCGTACTCGATGGCCGCGACCTTGGCGGGCACGCCGTCCTTGTTCCGCTTGAAGTCGACCTTGCGGTACTGGCGCTTGTGGCCGCCACCGCGATGGCGCGCCGTCTTGCGGCCGTAGCTGTTCCGGCCACCCGTGCTGGGCTTGGGAGCGAGCAGCGACTTCTCGGGGTGATCCTTGGTGATCTCCGAGAAGTCGGAGACGGTCTGGAACCGGCGGCCGGGGCTGGTGGGCTTGCGTTTGCGAAGGGGCATGGCTCAGCTCTCGAACAGATCGATACGCTCGCCGGGGGCGAGGGTGACGATGGCCCGCTTGGTGTCGGGCCGCTTGCCGTAGGTGAACGTGCGCCGGTTGCGCTTGCGCTTGCCGTTGCGGTTCATGGTGTTCACCTTGGCGACCTGCACACCGAAGATCGCCTCGATGGCCTGCTTGATCTCGGTCTTGTTGGAGTCGGGGTGGACGACGAAGGTGTAGACGCCCTCGTCGAGCAGGGCGTAGGACTTCTCCGAGACGACGGGCTTGATGATGACGTCGCGGGGATCTCTCATGCTCCGTCCTCTGCTGCTTCATCGGACTCGACCGTCGCCGGCTCGGCGGTGTCGGCTGTACGGGCGCCCGGCAGGCTGGCCTGGGTGAAGAGCACGAAGTCGCTGCAGAGCACGTCGTA
>JBEEFQ010000165.1:0-6755 GCA_041166245.1 Actinomycetota bacterium
CGCGCCGAACTGCCCGGTGAAGCCCGCGTCCTCGTAGCCCTTCAGCACCTCGACGAGGGTGGTCCCGTCGGATGAGTAGTCGGGGCCGCTGGCCATGAGGGCCGAGGGTAGTGTCCCCGCGTGCCCCCGGCAGACAAGCGTGTGCAGGTCCCGCCCAACTGCGATCTCACCCTCGGCATGGTCTGCATCGACAAGAGCGAACCGGGGCGAACGGTGTGGCGCATGGTCGCCGACGAGCGCTTCGGCAACCCGGTGGGCATCGTGCAGGGCGGGTTCCTCGCCGCCTTCGCGGACTCGTCGATGGGCGCGGCGTCAGTGACCTTCGCGCGCGACCGCAAGGTGTTCTCGGCCAACGCGGAGATGAAGATCAGCTTCCTCAAGGCGGTGCCCGTCGGAAGCGAGCTGACGTGCACCGCCTACGTGATCTCTGGCGGCAAGCGCGCCGCGTTCGTGGAGGCCGAGGTCGTCGACGGCGACGGCCGCCTCGTCGCCAAGGCCAGCTCCACGTACATCCTCACGCCGCGCGACTGACCCGGTCGCGCGCCCCGCGGTCGGTAGCGTTGGCGGGTGCGTCGCTGGCTCGGACCGATCCTCTTCCTGACCATCGTCGTCACCAGCGGGACGATGGCGGTGCGCAACCCGAGTCCCGTGCTCAGCGAGGACGTGGGCGGGCCAGGCCACGTGCCCGTGCTCTCGCTGCGGCGGACGCCCGCGCTGCTCTCCCAATTCGTGGCCGACGGGCGGCTCGGCGCCCGGCTTGACCGCTTCCTTGCCGACCCCGCCCTCGCTGGGGGCCGTGACCGGTCCTGCGTCGTCGTGCGCCAAGGGGGACGCTCGGTGTACGAGCGCCGGCCGCGCGAGCTGCTGACACCAGCGTCGAACCTCAAGCTGGTCATCGCCGCGACCGCGCTGACCCGCCTCGGGCAGTCGGCGACCTTCGAGACCACGGTGCGGGGCGCCCGCCCGGTGGGCGGCGTGGTCGACGGGCCCTTGTGGGTCGTCGGTGCCGGCGACCCGCTGCTCGGCACCAAGCCCTACGCCGACTCGTTCGTGAACCAGCCCCAGCTGCGAACGCCCTACGAGGACCTGGCCGCCAAGGTCGTTGCCGCCGGTGTGCGAGAGATCCGGGGCGGGGTGATGGGCGACGACACGCGATACGACGCCCAGCGCTACCTCCCGTCGTGGAAGCGCTCCTACGTGACCGAGGGCCACGTCGGGCCCGAGAGCGCGCTCGCCGTCAATGACGGCTTTGTGCAGTTCACCCCCCGCAAGGTCGTCGCCACTGAGCCGGCGGCCAGTGCCGCTGCAGTGCTCGCCGACCTCCTCCGCGCCCAGGGCATCGTTGTCGCAGGCGCGCCCGGCGCCGGTCGGGCACCGGCCGGGCTCACCACCATCGCGTCGGTGAAGTCGCCTCCGGTGCGCGAGATCGTCGGCGCCATGCTGCGCGAGAGCGACAACAACACGGCCGAGCTGCTCGTGAAGGAGATGGGTCGCCGCTTCGCCGATGCGGGGACGACGACGGCCGGCATCGGCGTCGTCCGAGACACGCTCGCCTCGGCCAAGCTCCCGGCCGCCGAGCTGCAGGCGGTCGACGGCTCCGGGCTCGACCGCGGCGACCGGGCGTCGTGCAACCTCTTTGCCGGCATCCTGGCGGCCGACGGGCCCGATGGCACCATCGCCCGGGGCCTGGCGGTGGCCGGCGAGACGGGCACCCTGGCCGATCGCTTCGAGGGGCACCCCGCCGAAGGCCGGCTGCGGGCCAAGACCGGCTTCCTCGACGGCGTGGTGGGGCTGAGCGGCTTCGTCGAGGCCGTGCGTGGCGATCAGCTCCTCTTCTCGTTCCTCGCCAACGACCTCCCCGTCCCGACCGAGCGGCCGGGCTACGCGGCCCAGGAGCGCCTCGGCGCCGCACTCGCGACCTATCCCGAGGCACCCCTTGAGGATCAGTTGGATCCGTGAGCAACGTCGAATCGGTGGCCGTACCCCTCCCGATGTTCCCGCTGGGAACGGTGCTGTTTCCCTATGGCGCGTTACCGCTGCACGTCTTCGAGGCGCGCTACCGCGCCCTGATGGAGGACTGCCTGCGCGGCAACCGCGAGTTCGGCGTCGTGCTCATCGAGCGGGGGGGCGAGGTGGGGGGCGGCGACAGCCGCTTCGGAATCGGCACCGTCGCCCGCATCGTGGAAGCGGCCAAGTTCCCTGACGGGCGATGGGCGCTCATCACCATCGGCGACCGGCGCGTGCGCATCCGCACATGGCTCCCTGACGATCCGTACCCCGTCGCACTGGTCGAGGATCTGCCACGACGTCGCATGGAGGCGGCGGACAGCGAGGTGCTGGCGAGCGCGGAGCGGGCCGTCCGCCGGGCGCTGGCGTTGCAGGCCGAGCTCGACGAGCCGTCGGCACCGGCGACGGTCGAGCTCGATCCCGACCCGGAGCGAGCGGCATGGCAACTGGCCTCCTACGCACCACTCGGACCTGCTGACAAGCAGCGCGTCCTCGAGGCGGACAGGTGGCAGGAACGGCTCGCGATGCTCGTCGAGATGGCCACCAGCGCAGCCGAGATGTTTGCGTACCGGCTCTCGGCGGGATAGGAACCCCCCGTGGCGGACAGCCCTGGAGACAAGAGCATGACTGCCGTCGCGGGCGAGCTGTGGCAGCTGGTGGTCGCCTACCTCAAGCAGGAGACCATCGAGCCGCTCAAGGGTCTGGTCCGGTTTCTCGGCGCGGGCGCGGGAGCCATGTTCTGCTTCGGGATCGCCGCCGTGCTGCTGATCCTGGCCGCGCTGCGCGCCCTGCAGACGGAGACGGGTGACGCCTTCGACGGCAACCTGACGGTGGTCCCGTACCTGATCGTGTTCGTGGGAGCCATCGTCATCGCTGGGCTGGCCGGCCGGGCCATCGGCGCCGAGAAGCGCAGGTCTGACCGCGCCAAGGAAGGGACGTCATGACCGCAACCAATCGCATCAGCCGCGACGACATCGAGAGCAAGCTCCGCGAGCTCAAGGGCGAGGTGGACGAGACCACCGAGAAGGCCAAGCCCATCGGGTTGGCGGCCGCAGCCGTGGCGGCCGTGCTCGTCGTGGGCGTCGTGTACCTGCTCGGGAAGCGGCGGGGCACCAAGCTCTCCACGATCGTCGAGATCCGCCGAGTTTGATGGCCAAGCCCAGGAAGCGGGGCGGCCCCTTCACCATGATTCGCGCCCGGATGTGGTCGGGCGCCATGGGCGGGAGCCGGCTGTGGACGGTCGTGGCCGCGATCAGCGTCACGCGCTCGCTGATCAGACGGCTGTCCGGTCAGGACACCGTGCTGTTCTCCCGCAAGCTCCTGCCGGGGGAGACCCTGGTGATCGCCAACCAGCAGGAAGGGGTGAGCGTCTCCGGGCCTGGAACGGGCAACATGGAGGGGTGAAGGTCCTGCTCCGGAACCCCCGCCGCGAGCTCGAGATGGACGGCCCCATGCGCGTCCATGTCCTCATCGAGCGCCTGTCCATGAACCGCGAGTCGGTGCTCGTCATCAAGGGCGACACCCTCGTCACCGGCGATGCGCTGCTCGACGACGCCGACGAGGTGGAGATTCGCCCCGTCATCTCCGGGGGTGGTCTGTTCTGAAGTGCCGCCGCTGCCGGCAGCCCGCCGTGATCGAGCTCCGCCGCCACAACGCGGGGTTCTGCGCGGACTGCTTCCTGCACCACTGTCGCGAGCAGGTGCGCAGGGCCATCGACGAGCACGAGATGATGCGGCCGGGCGACCGGGTCCTCGTCGCCGTGTCCGGCGGCAAGGACTCCCTCGCGCTGTGGGACATCCTGTTGGAGCTGGGCTACGAGGTCGACGGCCTGTACCTCGGCCTCGGCATCGGGGACTACAGCAACGAGTCGGGCCGCATGACGCGCCAGTTCGCCTCGGAGCGGGGCCTGCAGCTGCGGGAGATCGATCTGCCCGCCGACATGGGCTTCGACATCCCCACCGGCGCGCAAGCGGCGCGGCGAGTGCCCTGCTCGGCGTGCGGCCTGTCCAAGCGCCACCTGTTCAACGCCGCGGCCGTCGAGGGTGACTACGACGTCGTCGCCACGGGTCACAACCTCGACGACGAGGCCGCCGTGCTGTTCGGCAACGTGCTGCGCTGGGCCACCGACTACCTCGGTCGCCAACTGCCTGTGCTCCCCGCCGGCAACGGCTTCGTGCGCAAGGTCAAGCCCCTCGTGCGCCTCGGCGAGCGGGAGATGGCCGCGTGGTGTGTGCTGCGGGGCATCGACTACATCGTCGAGGAGTGCCCCATGGCGGCGGGCAACAAGCACCTCGGGTACAAGGAAGCGCTCAATGCCATCGAGGACCAGTCGCCCGGCACCAAGGCCGCGTTCTACGGGGGCTTCCTGGCCCGGGCCTCGCACCTGTTCACGCCCGAGGCAGAGATGGAGCGCGAGGACCTTCGTCCGTGCTCGTCCTGCGGATCGCCGACGGTCGGCGACCTGTGCGCCTTCTGCAAGCTCGTCGAGCGGGCCAGTCGGTGAACGAGCGGAGATTCGAGGTCGGCGACAAGGTCCTCCTCCTCGACCGCAAGGGCCGCCGGTACCTGATCACGCTCGCCGAGGGCGGCGAGTTCCACACCCACGCCGGGCCCGTGCTCCACGCCGACCTCATCGGCAGCGAGGAGGGCGTGACGGTGCGTTCCACGGCCGGCAGTCGCTTCATCTCCGTGCGCCCGACGCTGTCCGAGTTCGTGCTCAAGATGCCGCGCGGCGCCCAGGTCATCTATCCCAAGGACCTCGGGCAGATCCTGATGCTGGCCGACGTGTTCCCGGGTGCGCGGATCCTTGAGGCGGGCGTTGGCTCAGGAGCGCTGTCGATGACGTTGCTGCGCGCCGGTGCCCACGTGACTGGCTATGAGCTACGGGCTGACTTCGCCATGCGGGCCAGCGCCAACGTGGCTGCTTTCCTGGGCGCCGACGCGGCGGCGCGGTACCGGGTCGAAGAGCGTGACGTCTACGACGGCATCGACGAGACCGGCCTCGACCGGGTCGTGCTCGATCTCCCGGAGCCCTGGCGGGTGGTGAAGCACGCCGCGGGCGCATTGCGTCCCGGCGGCATCTTCGTGGCGTACCTGCCGAGTGTCATGCAGGTTTCGCAGTTGCGGGAGACCTTGGCCGACAGCGCCTTCGGCATGGCGTCGACCACCGAGGTGCTGCTGCGGGGGTGGCACGTGGAGGGTCAGGCCGTGCGGCCCGACCATCGCATGGTGGGCCACACCGGTTTCCTCACGGCGGCCCGCCTCTTGGCGTCGGCGAGCGAATAGGAGCGCAGCGGCCGTGAACCTGCTGGACCTCCTCATCATCGTCGCCGCCGTGTCGGCCGGCATCGGCGGCTACCGCCTCGGGCTCCTGGCCCGCGCCGCGTCGTGGATCGGTCTCGCGGTGGGCCTCGCCGTCGCGGCGCGCGTCCTGCCCTCCCTCATCGCGCAGTTCCAGGGGAGCGACTCGGGCAGCCGCCTTCTCGTGGCCGCCGGCGTGCTCATGGGCGGCGCCTTCATCGGTCAGGGCATCGGCCTGCTCGTCGGCTCACATTTTCTTCGCTACATCCCTCACGGCCCATTCCGGCAGTTCGACAAGGGGGCGGGCGGCATCGTCGGCATCCTCGGCGTGCTGGTCGCCATCTGGCTGCTCGTGCCCGCCATGGCCGACGTTCCGGGTTGGGCGTCCCAGCAGGCCCGCAGCTCGAAGCTGGCGCGCTACATCGACGACGCGGCACCGCCGCCGCCGGACACGTTGCAGGCCCTGCGCCGCCTGGTGGGCGAGAACGACTTCCCTCGGGTCTTCGAGGCGCTGCGGCCGGCGCCGGTCGCCGGCCCCCCGCCCGAATCCACCGGGCTCCCCGCCCCCGTGCTGGCGCGGGTGACCGCGTCGACGGTCAAGGTGGAGGGTGAGGCGTGCAATCGCATCCAGGAAGGCAGCGGCTTCGCGGCAGCGGTGGACACTGTCGTCACCAACGCCCATGTGGTCGCCGGGGTGGACCGGCCCCGCGTGCTGCGCCCGAACAGCAACCGGGCGCTGGCCGCGACCATCGTGGTCTTCGACGCCGACCGCGACCTCGCGGTGCTGCGCGTGCCCGGGCTAGGAGAGCAGCCTCTCCCGGTGGACGCGGGCCGGGCTGGTCAGGAAGGGGCGGTGTTCGGCCACCCCGGCGGCCAGGATCCGCTGCGTATCGCGCCGGCCCGGATCACCCAGCGGGTCAACGCCGTCGGACGCGATCTCTACGACGGCCACCAGACCCGTCGCGACGTCTTCATCCTCGCCTCGGAGCTCCGGGCCGGTGACTCGGGAGGTGCGCTCGTCAACTCCGCGGGCGCCGTCATCGGCGTGGCGTTCGCCATCGCCCCCGACCGCCCCGGCACCGCCTACGCCCTCGCCCATACCGAGCTGCGCGCCGTCCTCACCGTCCCGCGAGGCGGCCCCGTCGACAGCGGCCGCTGCTTGGCGGAGGCGTGACACGAACTCGGCCGTAAATCAGGCCGGAACCCAGCCGGATTTACGGCCGAGTTCGCAGGAGGGGTGAGCCCTACTCGCCCGTCTCGATGAAGATGCATTCGCCGGGGCATTCCTCGGCGGATTCGATCGTGGCCACTTCCATGCCCGCGGGGACGTTGGCCAGGCCCTCGGAGCCGCCCGGCTCGGAGAAGATCTTGTCGCCTTCCTTGACGTAGGCGAGGCCGTCGTCGAGCAGGGTGAAGACGGAGGGTGCGATCTCTTCGCACAGGCCGTC
>JBEEFQ010000166.1:0-30876 GCA_041166245.1 Actinomycetota bacterium
GCGACGACCTCCTGCGGGGTCATGTGGGTGACGCCCGACAGTGGCAGGACGGTGTGCGGCCGCCCGGCGGCCAGCAGCGCGCTCGAGAGCTGCAGGGTGTGGGCCGCCACCACGTTGTCGTCGGCCAGACCGTGGATGAGGAGGAGCGGACGTTCGAGCTTCGCCGCGTCCTCGAGGAGTGAGCTGGTGCGGTACGCGTCGGGCGAGGTGTCAGGGTGGCCGAGGAAGCGCTCCGTGTAATGCGTGTCGTACAGCCGCCAATCGGTCACGGGCGCGCCGGCCACTGCCGCGTGGAAGACGTCGGGTCGGCGCAACACCGCCAGTGCCGCGAGGTAGCCCCCGAAGGACCAGCCGCGGATGGCGACACGCGACAGGTCGAGGTCAGGGTGGTCGGCTGCAACAGCGTGCAGTCCCTCGACTTGGTCCTCGAGGGGGGCCGTCGCGAGATCGCCGAGCACCGATCGTTCCCAATCCGGCCCCCGACCGGGCGTGCCCCGCCCGTCGATGATGACAACCGCGAACCCCTGATCGGCCAACCACTGCGACGTGAGGAAGGCACCACGCGAGCGCAGGACTCGCTGGGCACCGGGACCGCCGTACGGGTCGAGCAGCACCGGGATGGGCGTGCCCGGTACGTGGTCGGAGGGATAGAGCACCGCCGTCGCCAACGAGCGCTCGCCCACCGCCGAGAACGACACGTTCCCCCGAACCGAGGGCGTCTCCTCGAAGGATGCGATTTCGCGGTCTCCCACCCGGCAGTGGAAGCCGTCAGGCGTGAGCGAGCTCACCACGACGGTGGGGCCACCGACTGCGACGCCGTGCACCCCCGGCTCGGTGGTGATCGCCTCCAGGCCGCTGTCGCACAGCTTCCACACGTGGACCTCGGCGGAGTCCTCGCCCGACGCGGTGAACACGATGTCCTCCGCGGCGGATACGACTCGCCGCACTTGCAGGCCGACTGGCGTGACGGGCTCGCCGTCGACGAGCAGGCGATGGGTGCCCTCCACTGGCGCGGTGGTCAGCAGAGCCCCGTCCGGGAGCCACGCCGGCACACCGTCGACCAGGTCGACCCACGCCGGGTCCGTGAGCTCGTGCACGACCCGTGTGGCGCCCTCGTCGTCGGCGACCAGCACCTGCACGTCGCGCTGGTCGCGCGATTGCACGAGCAGCGTCAGCGGCTGTCCTGCCTGCCACGACACTCGCGCCACGTAGGGAAAGCGCTCCGCGTCCCACGCCACCTCGACGCGCGATCCGTCGAGCCCCACGACCCACAACGTCACCGCCGCGTTGTCCGTGCCCGCAGCTGGATAGGCCAGCTCGGTCGGAACCGTCGCCGGCACAGCCGGGTCGGCGATGTACCACCGCTGCACCGGTGAGACATCGACGCGGCAGACGGCCAGCCGCTCGCCGTCCGGCGACCACCAGTACCCGCGCTGTCGCCCCATCTCCTCGGCGGCGATGAACTCGGCCAGGCCCCACGTCACGTTCGGGTCGTCCTCGCCGACGACCCCTGCACCGTCGACGTGCAGCGCGCCCGACACGACCCACGCCACCCGCCGACCGGTTGGGTCGGGTCGAGCGTCGAAGGCGGGGCCGGGACCTTCCAGCTCGCTGACCACGCCGGAGCCCACATCCACACGGTGCACCCGCCCGCCCTGCACGTAGGTCACGACAGACAACGAGCCGTCACCGGCGTACGACACGATGCCGCCCGCCGACTCCCGAGCCCGCTCTCGGCGAGTCCGCTCCTCCGGCGTCAGGTCGTCGTCGAGGGCGCCGGTGGCGACCAGGCGCTCCTCCCCCGTTGCCACGTCCAGGGCCCAGAGGCAGGTCGCCGGGTCGTCGCCGGCGCGCGACCGAAGGAAACAGACCCGCGACCCGTCAACCGACACGGTGAAGCTCCGCGGCCGTCCGAGGCTGAACCCGCGCGTGCGGGCGTGCTGGCGCGGGAACGACTCAGCCAATGCCGAACATCCCCAGACACGGTTCGAGGTTCTCGACGGTGATGTCGTCGCGTCGCTGCCACCTCTCGCGAGGCAGCTTCAGGTTGATGAGCCGCGACGGCTGGTCCCGGCGGATGGCGATCAGGTCGCCGTTCTCCTGGTAGCCGAGGGCCCGGGACACGCCGAGCGATGCCGCGTTGTCCTCGTACGCGCCGCTGTACGCCATCACCGCGCCAAGGCCATCAAAGGCCAGGTGGAGCACCGCGGCGCGCATCTCCTTGCCGATGCCCTTGCCCTGATGGGCACGACCGAGCCACGACCCGGTGTTGACGGTTCGGAGGATGGCGAACTTCTCGGCGATGAGATCTTGGACCCCGACGGCCCGGCCTTCGGACAGCACGGCCATGGCAAGCGTCCACGCCTCCGGCTTCCATTCCGCCCGGCGGTGCCACCAGTACTGCAACGAGTTGCGTTGGAGTCGGGGAGGCTCGAGATCCGTCCACGGGATTGTGAACGGCATGAAGGCGGGGTCGTGGACCCCTTCGGTGATCACGCCGCCCAGCTCCGCCGCCAGCTCGTCGTCCACCATTCGCAGCTCGAGGCGCGGTGTCCGGATCCGCAGGTCGAAGATTGGCCAGTAGGGATGGCCCATGACCTCTGAGTCTCGCGGCTACCGGAGCACGGGCTCTACGCTTTTGCCGATGTCTGTGTACGAGTGGCGGAAACGCACGGCCACCGGGATGGTCGCCTCGGCCATCGCCATCGGCCTGCGCGACGCATTGGAGGAGCCACGGGAGGACGAGCCTCCCATCGTGGTGGACGCCGACGGCGAGCCCCTGGACCCCGAGCCCCTCGAGGTCAACCTCTTCCCCGATCACCCTGAGATGTCCTGGGTGGTGGTCCGCCCATTCCTGCGTCGCAGCGACAGTTCCAGCTGAGCGCCACACGCGGGGAGCGCATCGCAGGTGTCGTCCTGGCCCTCGGCGCCGGCGTCGCATTCGTGCTCATCGGCAGCGATCTGGCACCACTGGGCCTGCTCATGGCGCTGGCGCTGCTGAGCACGTCGGTCATGGGCAATCGGGCGGCGATGGCCCTGTCCTCTTTCCTGATGATCGTCGGGCCCTGGTCGGCGTTCTTCGTGCTGGCCGCCTTCCACATCGGCTTCGCCGCCTTCCTCCTGTGGCGAGCCAACCGACTAGACAACAACGTGTGATCGCGGAGGCCCTGGCAGGCAAACGCATCGCCGTCACCGGCGGCACCGGCTTCCTCGGCACCGCCCTCCTCGAACGGCTGTTGCGCTCGGTCCCCGGGTGCGAGGTCGTCGCGCTGATCCGGCCAGGCAAACGCACGGCCGCCGCAGAGCGCGCCCGGCGCGAAGTGCTCAGGAACGACTGCTTCGACCGTCTCCGCGCTGAGCTGGGCGACCGCTTCGACGACGAGATCGCCCGCCGCTTCAGCGTCGTCGCCGGCGACGTCACCATCGACGGCCTCGGCCTGTCCGACAGCGACCGGGAGCTGTTCTGCTCGGCCGACGTCGTCATCCACTCCGCGGCGGCGGTGAGCTTCGACTCGCCCCTCGACGGTGCCGTCGAGGTCAACCTGCTCGGGCCGGTGCGGGTCGCCCAGACGCTGCGGGACGCAGGGTCCACTGCCCATCTCGTCGCGGTGTCCACTGCGTACGTCGCCGGTCTGCGGCGGGGCGACGCGCCGGAGGCCGAACTGGCCGACACGCCCTTCTCCACCGACGTCGACTGGCGGGCCGAGGTCGCCGCTGCTCGTCGGGCGCGGGCCGACACCGACGCCCTCAGCCGCCAGCCCCGGCAGCTGGCCACGTTCACGAAACAGGCCCGGTCGGAGCTGGGCGCGGCCGGCGCACCCCTGCTGGCCGAGAAGACCGAACGCCTGCGCGGCGACTGGGTCAAGGACGAGCTCGTCGAGCAGGGCCGGGCGCGGGCGCGCGCCCTGGGCTGGCCCGACGCGTACGCGTACACCAAGGCGCTCGGTGAGCGGGCGCTTTCGGAGACCCGCGGGGACATCCCCGTCACCATCGTGCGTCCGTCGATCATCGAGTCGGCGCTGGCCGAACCCAAGCCCGGATGGATCCGCGGCTTCCGCATGGCCGAGCCAGTGATCATCTCTTACGGGCGCGGCCTCCTCGCCGAGTTCCCCGGCATCCCCGAGGGCGTCATCGACGTCATCCCGGTGGACCTCGTCGTCGCCGCCGTCATCGCCGCTGCCGCCAAGGGCCCCGATCCGGACAAGGTCTCGGTGTATCAAGCGGCGTCGGGGAGCAGGAACCCGCTGCGCTACCGCCAGCTCGTCGACCTGGTGCGCGAGTGGTACACCGCCCACCCTCTCTACGACGCCCACGGCCAGCCCGTGGTGGTGCCGGAGTGGTCGTTCCCTGGCCGGGGCCGCGTCCAGCGCCAGCTGCAGCGCGCGTCCAAGCTGCTCGGCACCGTCGAGCGCACCGTGGCCCAGCTGCCGATCCGGGGCCAGCAGGCCGAGCTGGCGGCGCGCATCGACGAGCGCAAGACCGACATCGTGCGGGCCCTCGGCTACGTGGAGCTGTACGGCGCGTACGCCGAGACCGAGGCCATCTTCCGCGTCGACCGGCTATTGGGATTGGCGGAGGAGATGGCCGACCCGGCGTTCGTCATGGACCCGGCGGCCATCGAGTGGAACCACTTCGTCCGCGACATCCACATGCCCTCGATCGTCAAGAACGCGCGTGTCAGAACCACGCCGGGCAAGAAGACGGGCCCGACGCGCGACGAGCGGGGCCGCAAGGCCATCCTCTCCCCCGATCGGCAGATGGCGGTGTTCGACCTCGAGAACACCCTCATCGCGTCCAACGTCGTCGAGTCGTACTCATGGCTCGCGACGCGGCCCATGCCCATCGACGAGCGGGCCCGCTTCACCCTGCGCACCCTGAAAGAGGCGCCCGCCCTCCTCGCCCTCGACCGTCGTGATCGGGGCGACTTCCTTCGCCACTTCTATCGGCGTTACGACGGCGCCCCCGTCGACCGGCTGCGGCGCGACGCGTGGGAGCTGTTCAGTCATCTGCTGCTGACCAAGTCGTTCCCGGCAGGCATCCGCCGCGTCCGCGAGCACCGCGCCCTCGGCCACAAGACGCTGCTCATCACCGGCGCCCTCGACTTCGTGGTGGCGCCCATCGCGCCGCTGTTCGACGACGTGGTGTGCGCGCGGCTGGGCGAGCGTGACGGCAAGTTCACCGGCGAGCTGATCGAGCCCCCGCCGACCGGCGAGGCCCGTGCCCTGCTCATGGCGTCCTACGCCGACCAGCACGGCTTCCGGCTCGAGGACGCGGTGTCCTACGCCGATTCGGCCAGCGACCTGCCGATGCTCGAGGCGGCCGGCCATCCCGTCGCGGTGAACCCCGAGACCAAGCTGGCCGCCATCGCGCGCAAGCGGGGTTGGCACGTGGAGCACTGGTCGAAGTCGCCAGGCGTACAACGACCGCTGCTGCCCATCGGGCCGCTCCGCGTCGGAGCGCGGCGATGAAGGCCC
This sequence comes from Actinomycetota bacterium, assembly GCA_041166245.1. Taxonomy (GTDB): domain Bacteria; phylum Actinomycetota; class Acidimicrobiia; order Acidimicrobiales; family JAFATL01; genus JBEEFP01. The sequence goes on from JBEEFQ010000166.1 coordinate 5,475, forward strand.
TCGTGTTCGAGCGGTCGCTCCCCCGCTTCGCGGCGGCACGGGTCGCAGGCGGGTTGCTGCCGGGCGCCGGCACCCGCGTCGGCCCGCTGCGTCTCGCCGACCTCGACCCGCCCGAGTTGCCCGGCCCCGAGTGGCAGCGCGTCCGGCCCCGCCTGGCTGGGATCTGCGGGTCCGACCTGGCCACCGTCGACGGCAAGAGCTCCCGCTATTTCGAGCCCATCGTGAGCTTCCCGTTCGTCCCCGGCCACGAGGTGGTCGGCGAGCTCGACGACGGTTCGCGCGTGGTGATCCAGCCCACGCTCACGTGCGCGGCGCGGGGCATCGATCCGATGTGCGACTGGTGCGACTCGGGCGAGACCAACCGGTGCGAACGGACTGCCTTCGGGCACCTCGACGCTGGGCTGCAGACGGGCTACTGCTCGGACACGGGCGGCGGGTGGTCGCTCGCCCTCGCTGCTCACGAGAGCCAACTGCACCGGGTGCCGGACGACATGAGCGACGAGGCGGCCGTCATGGTGGAGCCCACCGCCTGCGCCGTGCACGCCGCGCTGTCCAGCGGCGACAGCGAGTTCGCCGTCATCGGCGCCGGCACCCTCGGCCTCTGCGTTGTCGCCGCCCTCCGCACCCTGGGAACGCCGCACGTGCTGATCGCGGCGGCCAAGCACCCCCATCAGCAGCGACTGGCCAGGGAGCTGGGCGCCGACATGGTCGTCGAGCCCGACGCGCTGCCCCGAGCCGTGCGCCGGGCCGTGCCCCACTCATTGATCGCGGGCGACCAGCTGACGTGCGGCGTCGACACCGTCATCGACTGCGTGGGCAGCGATGCGTCCATCGCCCAGGCCCTGCAGATCGTGGCGCCAGGTGGGACCATCGTGCTGGTGGGCATGCCCGGCCGGGTCGGCATCGATCTCACGCCGCTGTGGCACCGCGAGGTCAGCCTGCGCGGTGCCTACGCCTACACGGCCGACGACTTCGCCAAGGCGTTCGAGCTGGTGCAGGACGCGAAGCTCGAACGGCTCGTCAGCGCTACCTACCCGCTCGACCGCTGGCGCGAGGCCATCGACCACGCGGCCCACGCCGGCGCCCGTGGCGCGATCAAGATCACGTTCGACCTACGGAAGGAGCGTGGGCGGTAGTGCCCAGGCCCGGATTCGTCCTCGACGTCGACCGCTCGACGCCACCCACACTCTTCTGGCACGGGGAGGGGTTCCGCCTCGAGCGCCTGCCCACCGGCAGCCGCGTCATCTACCCGCCCGAGGCCCACGAGCCTCTCGACGACCCGGATGAGGCGATCCGTCAGGCGCTGCTCAATCCGCATGGCACCGATCCGCTGCCCGCGCTGCTGAAGCCGGGGATGAAGCTGACCATCGCGTTCGACGACGTGTCGCTGCCGCTGCCTCCGATGCGGCGGCCCGACATCCGCCAGCGCGTCATCGAGGCGGTGCTCGACATGGCCGCGGCAGCGGGCGTTGACGACGTGCAGCTCATCGCCGCCCTCGCCCTGCACCGGCGCATGACCGAGGCCGAGCTGCGCCACGCGCTCGGCGACCGCATCTACGACGCCTTCGAGCCCCATGGCCTGCTCACCCAGCACGACGCCGAGGACCCGTCGAAGATGCTGCACCTGGGAACCACCGATCAGGGCGAGGACGTCGAGATCAACAAGCGGGCAGCCGAGTCCGACCTGCTCGTGTACGTCAACATCAATCTGGTCGCCATGGACGGCGGTCACAAGAGCGTGGCCACCGGTCTGGCCAGCTACAAGAGCCTGCGCCACCACCACAACGTGCGCACCATGCAGCACAGCCGCTCGTTCATGGACCAGCACCGCTCGGAGCTGCACTCGTCGAACTGGCGCATGGGCAAGCACATCGCGGCCCAGGGCGTGAAGATCTTCCAGATCGAGACGACGCTCAACACCAACACCTTCCCCGAGCAGTTCGCCTTCCTGCAGAAGCGGGAGTGGGAGTGGAAGCTGCAGGACCGGGCTCGCTACCTGGCGGTGAGCAAGTCGCTGGACCGCACGCCGCCCAAGCTGGCGCGGAGCATCTTCCAGTCGATCAAGGCGCCGCACCAGATGACGAGCGTGCAGGCGGGTGAGGTCGAGGCGGTGCACGCCGTCACCACCGACAACGTCTACAAGCAGCAGCTGGTCGAGGTGCAGGGCCAGACCGACATCCTGACGATGGGGCTGCCGTACATCTGCCCGTACAACGTGAACTCGATCATGAACCCCATCCTCGTGATGTGCCTCGGGCTCGGGTACTTCTTCAACCTGTACCGGGGCCAGCCGCTCGTGCGCGAGGGCGGCGTGCTCATCATGAGCCACCCGACGCCGTGGGAGTTCAACCCCGTCCACCACCCGAGCTACATCGACTTCTTCGAGCAGGTGCTGGCCGAGACCACCGACCCGCTCGAGATCGAAGCCAAGTTCGAGGAGAGCTTCGCGACGGACCCGTGGTACATCCACCTGTACCGGACGGGGCACGCCTACCACGGCGTGCACCCGTTTTACATGTGGTACTGGTGCGCGCACGCGCTCGAGCATCTCGGCGGCGTGATCGTCGTCGGCGGCGACGTGCGCGCCGTTCGCCGTCTCGGGTTGAAGCCCGCGTCGACGCTGCGTGACGCGCTGGAGATGGCGCAGGACGTGGTGGGCCGCGATCCGTCCATCACCCACCTGCACACACCACCGCTCCTGATCGCGGACGTCAAGTGAGGTTGCCCATTCCTGTCCGACCGCGGTTCCCGCTGGGGCCGGCCACGTGGCCGGGCGGCGTGGAGCGGCCGCCGGCCAAGAAGCGCACGGGCGTCGACTACGACACGTCGTGGGCCCGCAGGTACCCGGTGCGGATGGCGCGCGCCTTGCTGCTCGACGGCGTCACCAAGCCCGTCGTGCAGGCATTGGCGTCGCCGACGATCGACGGGCTCGACCGCATCCAGGACCTGCCCGCACCCGTGATCTTCGCCGCCAACCACGCCAGTCACCTCGACACACCGCTGCTGCTCACGTCCCTGCCGCCTCGGTTTCGTCACCGCGCCGTCGTCGTCGCCGCGGCCGACTACTTCTTCGACAAGCGGTGGAAGGCGGCGTTCAACGCGTTCAGCATCGGCGCGGTGCCGATGGAGCGCACCAAGGTCAACCGCCGCTCGGCCATCGAGGCGGGCAAGCTCATCGAGGACGGCTGGAGCCTGGTGATCTTCCCCGAAGGCGGGCGCTCACCGCTGGGGTGGGCCCAGGAGTTCAAGGGCGGCGCCGCCTACCTCGCCATCCGCACCGGCGTGCCCGTCGTCCCCGTACACATCGAGGGCACGCGCCGCGTCCTCAAGAAGGGCGCCAAGCGCCTCACCCCGTCGCACACCAACCTCACCTTCGGGCGTGCCCTGCGGCCTCTCGAGGGCGAGGACTCGCGGCAGATGGCCGTGCGCATCGAGCAGGCCGTCGCCGAGCTGGCCGACGAACAAGCGCACGACTGGTGGACCGCGCGGCGACGCGCCGCCAGCGGCGCCACCGCCTCGATCACCGGCCCCGACGCCGGCGCTTGGCGCCGCTCGTGGGCCCTCGGCGAGCACAAGCGCGGCCCCAAGCGCGACCGCTGGCCCGCCTGACGCCAAACCCCAGCTGACTTTTTCGCGATTCTCTGCGTATTGCGCAGGCAATCGCGAAAAAGTCGATGGGGGTGGGCTATTTGAGGCCGAGGTGCTCGGCGGAGAAGACGCCTTGCGGGGAGTCCCAGGCGGGGACGACCCAGGCGTGGACCATCCAGAACTGGCTGCCGTCGGCCTTGCGGCCACCCATCGCCGCGCACTGCTCGGGCGTGGTCTTCTCGCCGCCGATGACCGTGAGCGTCTTGAGCGAGACGCAGAGGCCGATGTGGCGGTGCCAGTGGTCGTTGGAGCCGGCAAACCCGGCCGGCTCGCTGTCGCCCCGCACGTAGTAGGAGAGGCCGACGATCTTGGAGTCGGGCCTGGTGCCGTCGTAGAGGAGCATCTCCGGGCGCTCCACGTCGAACTTGCCGTCGACCAGCGAGAACTTCATGTAGTGCGCGCCGATCAGCGGCACGTAGGGCACGACCATCTGGTAGCCGTCGAGCAGCGCCTCGGCCACCGTCGGGCGGCCCATTGCCAATTGGCGGGCGGCGACGAGCTGGTCGGCGAGCTCGACGCGCGTGGCCGCGTCCATGGGCTGGTCGGCGAACACCTCGCCGTCGCCGTGGCTGTGCTCGCCGGTGGTCTGCCCTGGGATGACGGTGGTGCTCGAGCCCGAGTGGGCGTGTCCCCCCGCGCCGGCGGCGGCGGCAACGTCGGTGTGGGTGTCGTCGTGGCCCTTGGCCAGGCTCGACGTCGCCGCGAACGCGGTGGTGGTGCTCATGAGGGCCAAAAGGGCGAGCGGCGTGGCGACGCGCAGGACGGGTCGACCGCTCAGCCTCGGCAGCACCAGTGACATGAACGCGCCGAGCACCACCAAGCCGATGCCGACGACGAGAAGGGCGTGACCGGCGTTGGTGAGGGTGAAGGCGCCCTCACGCGCCGCCAGGTCGGGATCGCGTGCGTGCAGCCATGCGTCGATACCCAGGCCTGCGACCTGGGCAACAGCCCCCAGCCAGGTCAAGCGCAGTCCTGCGCTCCTGGCGTCCACAGGAGCAGGGTACCGGCCCGCTGCTACGATGGTGCGTCGCAGGACCGGGGCCCAGGCAATGGCGCCTCCTCTCCCTTCAATGAGGAAGGACGGCGCCCCGGCCGGCTGAAGCAGTCTCCAGTTGGCCATTCGTTAACAGACCCCGAGGTGCTCCATGCTCAGCGAGCGTGACGCCTGCGGCATCGGCTTCGTCGCCGACGCCGAAGGCCGTTCGTCCCGTGCCATCGTCGAAGCGGCCCTGAAGGGCCTCGGCTGCATGACCCATCGCGGCGCAGTCGCGGCCGACGCCAAGTCGGCCGACGGGTCCGGCCTGCTGCTCCCCATCCCGCCCGCCATCTTCGGCGAGGGACGAGGAATCGCGTCGCTGTTCGTGCGGGACGAGGATCCCCGCGACGCGGTCGAGAAGGCGGCGGCCGAAGAGGGCATCGTCGTCGTCGAGTGGCGTGAGCCCCCCACCGACGACAACGAGATCGGGGAGCTGGCCCTCGGGTCCCGTCCTCAGTTCCTCCAGGCCGTGCTCGAGTCGAGCTCGCCCGACCACCTCGAGCGCCAGGCCTACCGGCTGCGCCGCCGCATCGAGGCCACGACGACCGGCACCTATGTGGCCAGCTGCTCGTTCCGCACCGTCGTGTACAAGGGCCTGGTCGCGGCCAACGCCCTCGGCAAGTTCTGGCTCGACCTGGCCGACGACCGTTTCGCCGCCCCGTTCGCCGTCTTCCACCAGCGCTTCTCTACCAACACCCTGCCCACGTGGGAGAGAGCCCAGCCGTTCCGCACCCTGTGCCACAACGGCGAGATCAACGCCCTCGACGGCAACGTGAACCGCATGCGCGCCCGCTCGGTGCTCGGCACCGAGGCGGCGGGTCTCGGCCCCGAGGAGCTGTTCCGGCCCGTGCTGCACCCGATGGACTCGGACTCGGGGATGCTCGACTCCGCCGTCGAGCTGCTCGTGCGCGGCGGGCGCGACATCCGTCACGCCGTCGCCATGCTCGTGCCCGAGGCGTGGGAGGGCGCCCGCGACCTCGACCCCGAGGTGCGGGGCTTCTTCCGCTACCACGCATGCCTCATGGAGCCGTGGGACGGACCGGCCGGCCTCGTCTTCACCGACGGACTCGGCGTGGGCGCCGCCCTCGACCGCAACGGCCTCCGTCCGCTGCGGTACGCGATCTGCGACGACGGCCTGGTGGTGTGCGCGTCAGAGGCGGGCGCCGTCGACCTCGAGGGTCATGGGAAGGTACAGCGCGGGCGACTCGGTCCCGGCCAGATGATGTTCGTCGACTCCAAGCGCGGTGTGGTGCTCGACACCGCGTGCAAGGAACGGCTGGCCGCCGGCGGCCCCTACGCCCGTTGGGCCGGGGAGGGCCTGCGCCGCCTGCCCGTCGGTGTCGCCGTCTCCGAGACGCCCGAGGCCTCGGAGCTCGACCGGCGCCAGGCGGCCAACGGCTACACCGTCGAAGAGCTGCGCATGATCGTGAAACCCATGGCGTCCGACGCCAAGGAGCCGACGTTCTCCATGGGCGACGACGCGCCCATGCCCCACCTCGCGGGCCGGGCCCGACCCCTCCATCACTACTTCAAGCAGCGGTTCGCCCAGGTCACCAACCCGCCCATCGACCACCTGCGGGAGCGGCTCGTCATGAGCCTGCGCACACTCGTCGGACCGCGCCAGCCCATCCTCACCGAGCGGCCCGAGGCGTGCCGGCTCATTCGGCTCGAGTCGTTCTTCGTCCGCCCGTCGACGTTGATGCGCCTGCGCGACGAACACGTGTGTGACTTCGGGACCGCCGATCTCGACGCGACCTTCGCGATCGCCGAGGGCCCCGTCGGTCTTCGGGCCGCGGTCGAGCGCCTGGGTGACGAGGCCGAGCGTCTCGTGCGCGAGGGCACAGGCCTGCTCGTCATCGAGACCGGCGGCATCTCGGCGGGCCGGGCGCCCGTCCCGTCGCTGCTCGCGGTCGGTGCCGTGCACCAGCGGCTCGTCGCCGCCGGCCTGCGCGACCGCACCAGCCTGGTGGCGGCGGCCGACGACGTGCGCGACGTGCACCACTTCGCCACCCTGCTCGGGTACGGCGCGGACGTCATCTGCCCCCGCCTGCTCCTGCAGATCGTGGCAGCCGACGCCGACGCGGCCGAGGACTCGCAGATCTCCAGTCCGGAGGCCCAGGACAACGTGCAGGCCGCCATCGAGGACGGCGTGCTGAAGATCCTCTCGAAGATGGGGATCTCGACGATCGACTCGTACCGCTCGGCGCAGATCTTCGAGGCCATCGGGCTGGGCGCCGAGGTCGTGGACCTGTGCTTCACCAACACGCCTTCGACCCTCGGCGGCATCGGATGGGACGCGCTCGGTGAGGACGTGCTCGGCCGCCACGCCTCGGCCTATGAGGACGCCAAGCTGGAGAACCCCGGCTACTACCGCGACCTCAAGCGGGGCGGCGAGTACCACACCAAGAACAAGCAGGTCGTCGACGACATCCAGGCCATCGCCGTGCAGCGGGCCCTCGACGACATGGCGGCCGCCCACCTCCTGCAACGGGCCATCGCCGGTGACAGCGACGAGCTGTACGCCAAGTTCGCGGGCAACGTGAACGGGCGCCCGCCCGTCGAACCCCGTGACCTGCTCGAGCTCGTTCCCGTCGGCGAGCCCGTCCCTGTCCACGAGGTCGAGCCCGCCGCCGACATCGTGCGGCGCTTCTCGACTGGCGCCATGTCGCACGGCTCGCTGTCGGCCGAGGCCCACGAGACGCTCGCCGAGGCCATGAACCTGCTGGGCGGGCGCTCGAACTGCGGCGAGGGTGGCGAGAGCCCACACCGGTTCCGCACCCGCGGCCAGGCCAAGGGCGACAAGAACAGCCGCATCAAGCAGATCGCGTCGGGCCGCTTCGGCGTCACCCCCGAGTACTGCGCGTACGCCGACGAGCTGCAGATCAAGATCGCCCAGGGCTCCAAGCCGGGCGAGGGTGGCCAGCTGCCCGGGCACAAGGTGTCCGAGGAGATCGCCCGCCTGCGCCACACCCAAGTGGGCAACACCCTCATCTCGCCGCCGCCGCATCACGACATCTACTCCATCGAGGACCTGGCCCAGCTCATCTTCGACCTCAAGCAGGTCAACGGGGCCGAGGTGTCCGTGAAGCTCGTGGCCATCGAGGGCGTGGGCACCATCGCCGCTGGGGTGGTCAAGGCCCTGGCCGACATCGTGCAGATCAGCGGCCACAACGGTGGCACGGGCGCGTCGCCGCTGTCGTCGATCAAGCACGCAGGCATGCCGTGGGAGCTGGGCCTGGCCGAGACCCAGCGGGTGCTCATCGAGAACAAACTGCGGGACCGGGTGCGCGTGCGCGTGGACGGCGGGTTCCTCACTGGACGCGACGTCCTGATCGCCGCACTGCTCGGTGCCGACGAGTACTCGTTTGGCACGGCGGCGATGATGGCCGAGGGCTGCATCATGCTGCGGGCGTGCCACAAGGACACGTGCACCACCGGAATCGCGACGCAGCGCCCCCACCTGCGGGCCAAGTTCGCCGGGTCGCCCGAGGGCGTGGCGTCCTACCTGCTCTTCGTGGCCGAGGAGACCCGCCAACTCCTGGCGTCGCTCGGGTTCCGTTCCATGGACGAGGCCGTGGGTCGGGTCGAGGCCCTACGGCAGCGGACGCTCGGCGACGCCCGGGCCGACGCCATGTCGCTCGAGCCGCTCATCACCCCGCCGATCGACGAGAGCCACCCCCGTCGCTTCGTCGCCGGCGTCCCGCTGCAGATGCCCCGCTCCGACCTCGGCGACCGGCTGCTGGCCGACGCCTTCCAGCTCGTGTGGGACGGCGACGAGGTGGCGCTCTCCTACCCCATCGTCAACAGCGACCGCGCCGTCGGCGCTGCCTTGGGCGGGGCCATCGCCCTCGAGTGGGGCGACATGCCGCCGCGAGGCCACGCCGCTGTGTCGTTCACCGGCGCCGCGGGTCAGAGCTTCGGTGCCTTTCTCACCGGCGGCATCGAGTTCGACCTCGTCGGCGAGGCCAACGACTACGTGGGCAAGGGCATGGGCGGTGGTCGCATCGTGATCCGTCCCCCCGAAGACGACGCGGGCGATCCCGTTCTCGCTGGCAACACGTGTCTCTACGGCGCGACCGGCGGCCAGGTGTTCATCGCCGGCGCGGTCGGCGAGCGCTTCGGCGTGCGCAACTCGGGTACGACCGCGGTCGTCGAGGGTGCAGGTGACCACCTGTGCGAGTACATGACCGGCGGCACCGTCCTCGTGCTCGGCCCCGTCGGCTACAACATCGGCGCGGGCATGACCGGCGGCCAGTGCTTCGTGTGGGACCCCGACGCCAGCCTCGCCTCGAAGGTCAACACCGCGCTGGTCGAGGCCGAGCGGCCCGACGCCGAGCATCTCGAAGAGGTGCGCTGGCTCGTCGAGCGCCACATCGAGCTCACCGACTCACCCCGCGCCCGCCAGCTGCTCAACCACTGGCCCGCCGTCTCCCAGCAGCTCTGGTTCGTCGCCCCCGTCGACCGCGTCCGCCGCATCGAGATCGCCCAAGCAGGCCGAGGCGGCGCCAGCGTCTAGACCGTTCTCGAGGCAATACGTGTCGGATTCCGACACGTATTGCCTCGAGTTCAGCGGTTCGCGGCCTGGAGGTGGCGGGCGTGGGCCCGCACGGCGGCGCGCAGCTCGGGCGGGTCGCGGACCTCGAACTCGAAGGGCAGGCCACTGAGGAAGCGGGCGATCCAGCCGAGATCGTCGGCGCCGAGGCGCAGCACGGTGCCACCCCGCACCTGCTGGAGACTGCCGACCGTGACAGGGACATCTCGGGCTGCGTTCTTCAGCGTGGTGCGCAGCAGCACTTCGGCATGAAACGCGTAGGCGGCGACGGTGATGCCTTCGAGCACCATGGCTGCGGTGTCGGGCTCCTCGGTGCGGGTGAAGCGATGGCCGGTGAGCCTGGACCCGCGCACGCGGTCGATACGGAAGTTGCGCCAGTCGTCGCGATCGAGGTCGAAGGCGACCAGGTACCAGCGACGATCGGCGTTGACGAGGCCGTAGGGCTCGACCCGGCGCTCGCTGGCCCTCCCTGAGCCATCGCGGTACCTGAAGGTGACGCGCTCGGTGCGCCGACAGCCCTGGGCCAGCGTGAGCAGCACGTCTGGATCGACGGTCGTCTCCGACGGAGTTCGCACGAGGACGGTGGAACCGTGCACGGCGAGGACGCGCTCGCGCAACCGGGCAGGCAGGACCTGCTCCAACTTGGCCAACGCCGCGACGGCCGCGTCGTCGTATCCCGCCACCCCTCCGCTGGCCGCGGCTCGCAGCCCGACCGCGACCGCCACGGCCTCGTCGTCCGACAAGAGCAGGGGCGGCAATCGCCCACCGGCGCCCAGCTCATAGCCGCCGGCCCGGCCCGCGCCGGCGTCCACCGGGTAGCCGAGGTCACGCAGGCGAGCGACGTCGCGGCGCACGGTTCGGGGCGTGATCCCGAGCCGCTCGCCCAGCTCGGTGGCGTTCCAGTGGGGCCGCGACTGCAGGAGCGAGAGGAGCTCGAGCAGTCGAGCCGCAGAAGATTCCACGGTTGTGATTCTTTCACGGAATGCGGACCGGATCTGTCCTAGTGGAGTGCGACGATGCTCGCATGCTCAACCAGCTCGCCAACGATGCACTCGTCCGGGATCGGCACCGCGATCTGCACGACGCTGCTGCCCGTCACCGCATGGCGAGGCGCGTGCCCTACCACCCCGCGGTGCGCGCCTGGGCTGGTTGGCTGCTGGTCCGAGCCGGGTGGCGCCTGGCTGCATCAGGGCGCCGGGCCAACGTCACGATCTGCGGCCGCACCACGGTCTGACCGCCGTTCGCCGGTCGGCCACCCGGCGTTCACCCCCCGATTTGCTTGCTGCCGGGCCGACGCCTCCAATTGCGGCATATGGAACGCGCAGCCGAGACTTACGACCGCCGGACCGTCCTCAAGGCGGCCGGGCTCGGTGGCGCCGGCGCGCTGCTCGCCCTCGGACTGGCCAGACGCCCGGCCCAGGCCGACGAGTCCCTTGCCCCGTTCCTGCACGGTGTCGCCTCCGGGGATCCGACGGCGACGTCCGTCATCCTGTGGACGAGGGTCACGACGGACAGCGCGGGTGCGGTGCCGATGGCATGGCGGGTCGCCCGCGACGCGGCGCTGACCGACGTGGTGGCCACGGGGACGACGGTCGCAGCGCCGGAGCGGGACCACACCGTGAAGGTCGACGTCGGCGGGCTGCAGCCGGGCGCGTGGTACTTCTACGAGTTCGAGGCGCTCGGGAAGCGCTCGCTCACCGGCCGCACCAAGACAGCGCCCGCCCCCGGCCAGGCCGTCGACCGCCTCAAGTTCGCGGTGGTGAGCTGCGCCAACTACCAGGGCGGCTTCTTCAACGCCTACGCGGCCGTCGCCCGCCGTCAGGACATCGACGCCGTCATCCACACCGGCGACTACCTCTACGAGTACCCCAACGGCGCCGGCGCCTACGGCCCGGGCGAGGGCGAGCTCTCCGCGCCCCGCAACCACGTGCCGGACAACGAGACGGTGACGCTGGCCGACTACCGGGCGCGCCACGGCAGCTACCGGCTCGACCCTGACCTGCGCCGGCTGCACCAGCTGTTCCCGATGATCGTCGTCTGGGACGACCACGAGACGTGCAACGACACGTGGCGGGAAGGAGCCGAGAACCACGACCCCGCATCCGAGGGTGACTTCGGTGTCCGCAAAGCCGCCGCCCAACGCGCCTACGCCGAATGGATGCCGATGCGGGGCGACAATCCCGCCGTCATCTGGCGATCACTCCCCTACGGCGACCTGGTCGACATCGTGACCATGGACACCCGCCTCGAGCGCGACAAGCAAGTCGGGACCCTCGGCACCCTCATCACGTCGCCGGAGCTCAGCGACCCCGCCCGCAAGATGATCAGTGACCCCCAACGCGAGTTCCTGTTCGGCCGGCTCTCGGCGTCGACGGCGACGTGGCGCATCATCAGCCAGCAGGTCGTGCTCGGGCAGTGGAACGCCGGCGGCCTCCCCGATCCCGGGCTGCCCGACTCGCCCAAGCTCATCCGTGACGGCGGCAACGCTCTCAACCCTGACGCGTGGGACGGTTACACGGCCGAGCGCGGCCGCCTCTTCGACCACCTCATCGACAATGAGGTCGACAACGTCGTCGTGCTGACGGGCGACGTGCACAGCTCCTGGGCCATCGACCTCACGCCCGACCCCTACAACCCGCTCATCTACAACCCGCTCACCGGCGAGGGCTCCCTCGGCGTGGAGGTCGTCTGCCCCGCGGTCAGCTCCGCGACGCTCGGCCAGTCCTCGGGCGCCGAGCTCGCCGCCGCCATCGAGGCCGACATGCTGCTCGACAACCCCCAGGTGCAGTACGTCGACCTCGAGCACCACGGGTACGTGCTCCTCGACGTCACCGCCGAGCGGGCCCAAGCCGACTGGTACTACGTCGACACCGTGCTGCAGCCATCGGAGACAGAGGTCCTTGGCGCGTCGTGGGCGTCGGCGGCCGGCGACAACCACTTTGTTGAAGCAGCGGGCGCGGCACCGGGCGGTGTTGCCGCTCCGGCCACGCCGGGCAACCAGCCCCGCGTCCTCGCTGCGACCGCACCCTCCGGCGAGGTCCTGCCCGTCACCGGCGGCGGCGGGCTCGGAGCGGCACCGCTGCTGGCGGCAGCTGCGGTCGGGGCCAAGCTGCTGGAACGGCGTGCGCGGCTGTCGTCAGCCGGCGAGACGGAGGCCCGCCCTTCGTCGCCGTAGCCTAATGCAGTGCTGTTGGCTGAGGCCATCTCGCTCGACGCCGGCGAGGTCGCCGCCCTTCTCATCGTCTTCGCGCTGTTCTGCATCGCCACCGTCGCCGTGGTCGTGCTCGGGTTCGTGTGGGCGGGCCGAGCGGGACGGGGTTCGCAGCGAGCGACCGTGGGTTGGGCGATCGTGGCGGCACTGGAGACGATGATGTTCGTGCTCCTGGTGGCCACCGCGGGCGTGAACACCTCGCCGGTCATCCTCTTGGTGGGACCGGCGCTCGTGGGTGGGCAGCTCATCGTGTTCCTGCGAGCACGAAGGCGGCCGACTCCTCCCTCCTGACCAACGCGGCCCAGCCAGCCAGCTCGACGCGGACCGGGTTGGCGGACGCGGCGCGGGCCGGGCCGTACGTCGTCGGAGCTGGCGACTCCGGAGCGAGCCACGTGCCGGCCACGCGGTCCCAGCACGTCAGGACGGGGCCGAGGTTCACCGCGCCACCCTCGCGACCGTGATGGTGCCGGTGTGCGCCGGGCGTCATCACCACGGCCGCGAACCAGCGCGGGAAGCGCACCGGCAAGCTGGTGTGCTCGAGCACCTGCCAGCAGTTCGACACCGCGGCGCAGACGACCACGACCCGGAGGTCGAACCCGGCGAGGGCGAGCCACGGATGGACGACGAGCCCGTGGAACGGCGCCCACGACTGCCGAAGGCCGAGCGTCGCGTCGTAGTGCTCGCCGGAGTGGTGCGGCTGGTGGGCCGCCCAGCCCACCCGCGTCCGGTGACCGATCAAGTGGTAGCCCCAGCCCGCCAGGTCCCATGCCACGAACGCCGCCACCGCACCCAGCAACGGGTGCTGCTGCCAGAACGCCGCCGCGCCGTCCCAGCGGGCGTGGGCGACGATCTCCCAGCACCAGCGCAGGGCGGACGTGTAGAAGACGGCCACGACGAACGCTCCGGCCGCCATCCCTGTCGCAGTCGCGGCGGAGACGAGGACGGCTCGCCGAGGCGCTCCCGGTCGCCCTGCGATCCACGCCACCTCGGCGCCGACGAGGAGGAACGCGATCGCGTACGGGACATTGACCGCGAGCGCGTACGGCGTGAGCTCGGGCATGGTCCCTACTCCACCAGACGGAGACCGGACGGGGCGATGGAGGCGTCGACTGACGGCAGGTCCACCACGAACTCGGTGCGGTGGGCGGGGAAGACGAACTCGCTGAGCAGCACCGGGCGGGCGGCGCGGTCGGTGGTGATCCGCTCGCACCGCAGGACGGGCGAGCCGGGCGGGATGTCGAGCAGGGCGGCGTCGGCCGCCGACGCGCCAGCGGCACCGATGGTCTGCGTGGCTCCGCCCACCGACACCGGCAGCAGGTCGTAGAACGACGAGCCCTCGACGTCGGCCCGGGACAGGCCGTGTCCGAGTGATTCGGGCGCCCACACTGTCACCCGGGCGAAGGGCTCGCCGTCAGCGAGGTTGAGACGGCGCACCCGGAGCACCGTGTCGCAGCCGAGGACCTCACGGGCGCGCTTGGTCGCCTTCACGAAACCGAAGTCGAGGATGCGGCGCTCGGCCGTTGCCCCCGAGTCCTCGAGCTGCTCCTCGATGGTGCCGAGCCGGCCCAGGGCCTGGCGGACGGGATCGCCCGCCGCGAACCACCCGAAGCCCTGACGGGAGTCGACCAGTCCGTCGTCCCTCAGGGTGTCGAGCGCTCGGCGAACGGTGACGCGACTGGCGTCGTAGGCTTCGCTCAACTCGGCTTCGCTGGGCAGCAGCCGGCCGGCGGGGAACTCCCCCGCCTCCATGCGCCGGCGTAGCTGGTCGGCGATCGTCCGGTAGCGCAGCTCTCTCACTTGTCATATACTTGTATCATGCCGGTGACAGCGAGTACACCCATCGAACTGATCGACGAGGTCTACGGGCGCCTCCCCGAGCGCGTCGAGATCGGCCGGAAGCGCTTGGGGCGGGGCCTCTCCCTCGCCGAGAAGATCCTCTTCAACCACCTGGCCGACGCCGAGGAACAGGGCCTCGACCGGGGGCACAGCTACAGCGAGCTGTTCCCCGACCGCGTGGCCATGCAGGACGCCACCGCCCAGATGGCGCTGCTGCAGTTCATGACCGCGGGCCTGCCCGAGGTCGCCGTCCCGTCGACGGTGCATTGCGACCACCTCATCCAGGCCTACGAGGGCGCGGCGCGTGACCTGCTGGCCGCGGAGGAGACCAACCAGGAGGTCTACGACTTCCTGCGCACCGTGTCGGCCAAGTACGGCCTGGGCTTCTGGAAGCCCGGGTCGGGGATCATCCACCAGGTCGTGCTCGAGCAGTACGCCTTCCCCGGCGGGATGATGATCGGCACCGACAGCCACACGCCCAACGCCGGTGGCCTGGGCATGGTCGCCATCGGCGTGGGCGGCGCCGACGCGGTGGACGTGATGGTCGGTCAGGCCTTCGGCGTGCGCTGGCCCAAGCTCATCGGCGTCCACCTCACCGGCTCGATGAGCGGGTGGACCTCGGCCAAGGACGTGATCCTCAAGGTCGCGGAGATCCTCACCGTGAAGGGCGGCACCGGCGCCATCGTCGAGTACTTCGGTCCTGGCACCGAGTCCATCAGCACGACGGGCAAGGCCACCATCTGCAACATGGGCGCGGAGATCGGCGCGACCACCTCCCTGTTCCCCTACGACGACGCAGGTGCGCTGTACCTCAAGTCCACGGGACGGGAGGCCATGGCCGACGCGGCATCGCGTGTGATGGAGCACCTGCGGCCCGACGACGACGTGCTGACCAACCCCGACGCGTGCTTCGACGAGGTCATCGAGATCGACCTGTCAACGCTCGAGCCGCACATCAACGGGCCGCACACCCCCGACCTGGCCCGCCCCGTCTCCAAGATGGGCGCCGACGCCAAGGAGCACGGCTGGCCGCTCGAGATCAGCAGCGCCCTGGTCGGCAGCTGCACCAACTCGTCCTACGAAGACATCACCAGGGCCGCGTCGCTGGCGCGCCAGGCCTCGGCGAAGGGCCTCACCGTCAAGACGCCCCTGCTCGTCACGCCCGGCTCCGAGCGGGTGCGGGCGACCATCGAGCGGGACGGCCTGCTCGCCGACCTCGAGGCCATCGGGGCCACCGTGCTCGCAAACGCGTGCGGACCGTGCATCGGCCAGTGGAGGCGCGACGACGTCAAGGAGGGCGACGTCAACGTCATCGTCAACTCCTACAACCGCAACTTCCCGAAGCGCAACGACGGGCTGGCGTCCACGTTGGCGTTCGTGACGTCACCCGAGACCGTCATCGCCTATGCGCTGGCCGGCACCCTCGACTTCAACCCGCTCACCGACTCGGTCGACGGCGTGCGACTCGAGCCGCCGGTGGGCGAGGTCATCCCGTCGCACGGGTTCGAGTCGGGCGAGGAGGGGTTCCTCGCTCCCCCGGCCGAGCGCTCCGAAGTCGAGGTCGAGGTCGATCCCAACAGCGAGCGGCTCCAGCTGCTCGAGCCCTTCCCCGCGTGGGACGGCAATGACTACATCGAGCTGCCTGTGCTGCTGAAGGCGCAGGGCAAGTGCACCACCGACCACATCTCCGCCGCCGGCAAATGGCTGCGCTTCCGGGGCCACCTGGAGAACATCTGCCAGAACCTCTTCCTCGGCGTGGTCAACGCCTTCACCGGCCAGGCGGGCGAGGGACGCTGCATCGTGCACGGCGAGACCGAGCCGTTCCCCGACATCGCGCGACACGCCCGTGACGCCGGTGTGTCATGGGTGGCGGTGGGCGACGAGAACTACGGCGAGGGCTCGTCCCGCGAGCACGCGGCCATGGAGCCTCGCTACATGAACGGCAAGGTGATCTTCGCCCGCTCGTTCGCCCGCATCCACGACACCAACCTCAAGAAGCAGGGGATGCTCGGGCTCACCTTCTCCGACCCCGCCACCTACGACGAGATCCGCGAGGACGACACGATCTCCGTCCTCGGCCTGGCGTCGCTGGCGCCCGACACCCCCGTGCAGTGCCGCATCACCCACGCCGACGGCTCCACCGTCGACTTCGAGGCCACCCACACGATGTCCCAGGAGCACATCGAGTGGTTCAAGGCCGGCGGTGCCCTCAACGTCATCCGGTCGCAGCGCGGCAGCTCCTAGCCCTAGGGCGCTCGTTCCGTGGACGCCACGGGCGAGTTTTCTCGCTCGTGCGTCACGCGGAACGCGAACCCGCCGCCCTCAGTCGACGCCGGGGCGGCGGTCGTCTTCGGCTTCGGGGTCGCCCTTGTAGTTGGACGGGAAGGTGGCGGCGAGCTCTTCGGGGGTGGGGTTGCGGGGCTGGCGGCCCTCGGGCGGGAGGAGGGCGGAGATGGCCGACATGATGGCGACGGTGTCGGCCTCGACATCGTCGTAGCTGAGCGAGACGGGCGGGCCTACGCGGGTCGACACGTGCGGGGGGCTGAGCACGTTCCACACCTGGGGCAGCTGCGAGTTGCGGGGCCACACCTTCTCGGTGCCCCAGACCCCGATGGGGATGACGGGCGCCTTGGTCATGGCCGCCAGCCGGGCCGCGCCCCACCGCCCCTTCAGCTCGGGGTTGAAGAACGCCCGGCCCCGCGGGATGGTGCCCTGCGGCATCATCGCCACCGCGTCGCCCGCCTCGAGGGCGCGGGCCGCCTCCTGCAGTGGCTCATCGGAACCGGTGCCCCGCTCGACGCGGATCCCGCCCATGGCCTTGGCCAGGGGGCCGATCACGGGAGCGTCGAACACTTCCTTCTTGCCGAGGAATCGAGGAGCCCGCCCGCCGCGCAGGACGGTGAGTCCGACCGCGACGGTGTCGAAGTAGCTGCGGTGGTTGGCGACGATGATCGCCGGACCGTCATCGGGAATGTGGTCGAGGCCGGCGAAGGCGAAGCGGGCGTAGGGATAGAGGAGGCGCTCGAACGGGGGCTGAGCCGTGAGCTTGGCCACGTCGACCGGCTCCAGGCCGCCGAGCTTGGGGACGCCGGGCGGGACGTCGAGATGAATCACCGGCCAGCGCCGGATCGTCGCCAGAAGCCGAAGTCGCGGGTCGGGATTGACCGCGTACGGGTGACCGACGGCGCCGAGCAGGGGCAGGTCGTAGACGCTGTCGGAGTAGGCGAAGCTCTCCTTCAGGTCGACGTCGTGCTCCTCCGCCCAGCGGCGTACGGCGGACAGCTTGCCGTTGGCCCACACGAACTCACCCTCGAGCCCGCCCGTGTAGAGACCGCCCTCGTCGGCGTACCGGGTGGCGACCACGTCGTCGAAGCCGAGCTGCTCGGCCAGCGGGCTGACCAGGTCGTACGGGGTGGTGGTGGCCAGCACGACCGGCCTCCCGGCCCGCTTGTGCTCGGCGATGAGGACCGGTGCGTAGGGGGCGACGAGATCCTGCAGCTTCTCGGCCGCCACCTTGCCCGCCTGACGCACCGCCTCCTTGGACCAGCCTTTGGCCGCGACAGCCGCGGCCCTCGCCAGCGCCATGGTGGGAAGCGTCTCGCCCACCAGGTCGTACACCCGGTAGAGCAGGCTCGAACCGGGAAGCGTCCGGTCGGTCACGCCCGCGGCAGCGAGGGCCTCGGCGATGAGGGGACCGCTCGCACCCCGGAGGAGCGTGCGGTCGAGGTCGAAGAATGCGGCGGCACCGGCCATCCCCGGACGCTACCGCTCGCCCGCCCTCCCGGGCTGGGCGACAATGGAACGGAGAGGAGGCTGGTGACGGAGGACCAGGAAGGCGGCACCCTGTCCGAGCAGGAGCGGCTCGAGGCCGAGGAGGCGCGCCTCCTGGCCCGTTCGGGCAGCTTCGCCTGGCAACTCGACCCCGACCACCTGTCCTGGTCGCCCGACCTCGGCGACGTCTACCGCCTCGATCCCGCCGCCTTCGTCCCCAGCCTCGAGAGCTTCCTCACCTTCGTGCACCCCGAGGACACGGCCCTCGTCGGCGAGACGATCTCCAAGGCGCTCCTCGAAGGCGGCAGCTTCACCTTCGAATACCGCATCCTCCACGCGGACGACAGCGTCACCAACCTCCTCACCATCGGTCACGTCGAGCGAGACGAGCAAGGCACGCCGGTGGGCATCGAGGGCAGCTGGCAGGACGTCACCGACCAGCGACGCGCCGAGTCCGAGCTTCGCGCCAGCGAAGAGCGCTACCGCAGCCTGGTGGAGCTCTCCCCCGACGCCATCCTGGTCGCGAACGAGCAGAGAATCGTCTTCGCCAACCCGGCGGCGTGCGACCTCCTGGGCGCGGAACGGCCCACGCAGGTCGAAGGACAGCGCGTCTGGGACTTCGTCCATCCCGACTCGGTGGAGAAGAGCAGAGCGCGACAGGTACGGGTCGAGGCTGGTGAGGCGCTCGAGCTCACCGAGCAGAAGCTGATCCGCCTGGACGGTCGCACCGTGACGGTCGAGGTCGCGTCGTGCCCGATCATCTGGCTCGGCAGCCCCGCGATTCAGGTCGTCGCCCGCGACGTGACCTCCCGCGAACAGGCCACCGTCTTCCTCGACGGGTACGCCCACGTCCTCGAGCTGGTGACCCAAGGCACGCCGATCGGTGAGACGCTGCTCGCCGTCACACGGCTGGTCGAGACACTGAGTCCCGAGCTCCTGTGCTCGATCATGCTCGTGCAGAACGGCGTGCTGCGCATCGCGGCCGCCCCGTCGCTGCCCGACGATCTGGTTTCCGCCGTCGACGGGATCGCCATCGCCGAAGGCGAAGGGGCGTGTGGCACGGCTGCGCACCGGGTGGAGCGTGTCATCGTCGAGGACATCGGCGGCGATCCGCTGATGGCGAACTTCGCCGACCTCGCCGCCACCACCGACATCCGCTCGTGCTGGTCGCTGCCCGTAACGGACTCGACGACCGGCGCCGTCCTCGCCACCTTCGCGGTCTACACGACGACACCGCGCCAGCCGACGGAGGACGACCTGCGGCTGTTCGACCAGGTGACCCACCTGGTCGAGATCGCGATCACCCGCAAGCGGGGCGAGGAGGAGCTCGCCCACCCAGCGCTCCACGACATGCTCACCGGCCTCCCCAACCGGGCCCTCCTGCTCGACCGTCTCGAGCAGGCATTGGCCCGCGCCCGTCGCAACGAGGCCCTGGTCACCGTGCTCTTCCTCGACCTCGACCACTTCAAGGTGCTCAACGACAGCCGCGGCCACGCCGCGGGCGACGAGCTCCTGCGCGCCGTCGCGGCCCGTTTGAGCGACGTCATCCGTCCGAGCGACACCGTTGCCCGTTTCGGCGGTGACGAGTTCGTCGTCATCTGCGAGGGACTCCCCAACGAGGTCGAGGCCCGGCTGATGGGCGAGCGCATCGCCAAGTCGATCGCCATCCCGTTCCAACTGGGCCCGGGCGAGGTCTTCATCGGCGTCAGCATCGGCGTGGGCCTGGCGGCAGGCACCGACGACGCCGATACCGCGCTCCGTAACGCCGACGCCGCCATGTACCGGGCCAAGGAGCGGGGCCGGGGGCGGGTCGAGGTATTCGACGAGAAGCTCCGCGTGCGGTCCCGTGTCCGCTACGAGACAGAGACCGCCCTGCGCCGCGCCCTTGATCGCGGCGAGCTGACCGTGCACTACCAACCGGTCGTCACGGTCGTCGACGGACGCATGGCCGGCGCCGAGGCGCTGGTGCGCTGGATCGATCCAGTGCACGGCGAGATCCCGCCCGACCAGTTCATCCCGCTGGCGGAGGAAGCGGGCCTGATCACGCCCATCGGCGCGTGGGTGCTGGAGGAGGCCTGCGGTCAGACCCGCCGCTGGCTCGACGAGCACCCGGAGGTTCCCGACTTCAGCATCTCCGTCAACCTGTCAGCTCGCCAGCTGCTCCTTCCCGATCTCGTCGGCCAGGTCGTCGACGTGCTCGATCGCACCGGGCTCGACGCATCACGGCTGACGCTGGAGATCACCGAGACGGTCCTCATGGAGGACGTGGACTTCTCCATCGACCGACTCCTCGGACTCAAGGAGCTGGGCGTGCGCCTTGCGGTCGACGACTTCGGCACCGGCTATTCGTCGCTCAGCTACCTCAAGCAGTTTCCGGTCGACACCCTCAAGGTCGACCGCTCGTTCGTGGACGGCCTGGGCACCGATCCCCATGACTCGTCCATCGTCGCCGCGGTCGTCGCCCTCGCCGACGCCCTCGATCTCGTCGCACTGGCCGAGGGCGTGGAAACCCGCCTGCACGTCGCCGAGCTGCGCTCGCTCGGATGTCGCCTCGCCCAGGGCTTCCACTACGCCCGTCCCCTGGCCGCAGACGAGCTCGGCGTCTGCTTCGGCCAGGTCCTCCCCCTCCCCAAGCCGGTCCCGCGGCTCTAGCGGAAGCCCTCGGCCTGGTCGACCTCCTCGGCCACGCGGACGCCGTAGTGGTAGCTGAGCTTGCCCCCCAGCCACCCCGACGCGCCGAGCAGGAGCAGGGCGACGGCCGACACCGCCACGAGCGCGACGGGGACAGCCCCTGCCTTGTCGAGTCGTCCGTTGCGGATCACCAGATTGACGGCGTAGAGCGCAATCACCGCGCTGTTGAGCAGCAGGTGCTGCACACCGGTGCGGAACGCCTTGGTGTTGCGGGGAATGTTCAGCAGGTCGAGCATGCCGAAGAAGCCGGCGCCCACCGCGCCGAGCAACCCGAGGGCGATCAGCCAGTAGCTGCCCTTGGCGAAGACCTCGGGCTCGTCCGAGACGCGGGTGGCGAGGTCGAACCCCATGCTCGCCACCCACGCGCCGATCGGCACCGTCACGAGGATGGGATGGAACGGGTGCCCGTAAGGGCCGGCGATGGGCGTCAGGGGTCGCTTCGCCTCCTTGGCTGGCTCGGCGGGCGGCGGGGACGACGTCGTGGCCATGACCAGTGTTGTTCCCACTTCGGGCCTCGGTTCAGTCATGGGCGCCCGACGGGTACGGTTCCCGCATCGAGCGGTCATCGCTGGGCACCCTCGGCTGGCTGGGCGTCCCGGTGGTCGTCGCGCTCGCGCTGACGGTCGTGACGCGCCCCCCCGAGGCCCGGGCGGCGGAACGGGCACAGACCGCTCCCCGGTTCGACGCGCGCGCCGTCTATCTGCGGGACTGTGCCACGTGCCACGGCAGCGCTGGGGAGGGCAGCCCCCGCGGCCCACAGATCGCCGACGCCGGCGGCGCCCTCGTCGACTACGCGCTCACGACCGGGCGCATGCCGATCGCAGAGCCCGACGAATCGCCGCGCCGCCGGCAGCCGCGCTACTCCCCCAGCGAGATCGCCGCACTCCGCGACTACGTGGCGTCGTTCGGCAATGGTCCGCCCGTTCCGACGGTTGATCTCGCTTCCGCTGACGTTGCCCGCGGCGGCGAGCTCTGGCGCCTCAACTGCGCGGCGTGTCATTCGTGGTCCGGCATCGGCGGCGCCCTCCTGGGCCGCGAGGCACCGTCGGTTCACCCGTCGACGCCGGTGCAGGTGGCCGAGGCGGTGCGCACCGGACCGGGCTCGATGCCGAGCTTCGGTGAGGAGTCCTTCAGCGACGATGAGGTGGCCGACCTGGCCGCGTACGTGCGCGAGCTGCAGCACCCCGACGACCGGGGCGGCAACCCGCTGCTTCGGCTCGGTCCCCTTCCCGAGGGCGCCGTCGCCTGGATCCTCGGCATCGGGTCCCTGCTGCTCTTCGTCGGATGGGTCGGCGAGCGCGAGCCGAAGTCATGAACGAAGGGCGCAGGGCCGAGCTGTGGGCCGCCGCCGCCTTCGGCGTCACCGTCGTCGCCGCCCTCGGGCTGGCCGCCGTGTACCTCAACGGTGGTCACCCCCAGGCCGAAGGCGCCCTGCTCGCGCTGGCGTTCGCCGGCCTCGCCGTCGGGTTCGTCATCTGGGCCCACCACCTGCTCCCACCCGGCCCTGCGGTGCAGGAGCGCCACGCCCTGGCCAGCCCGGAGTCGGAGCGTGTGGAGCTGGAGGATGACTTCGACCGCGTGGACGACCTCGGTCGACGCAAGCTCCTCGTGCGAGCCCTCGCGGCTGCGGCCGGCGCCCTCGGCATCGCGGCGCTGTTCCCGATTAGGTCCCTCGGCCCCCGGGCGGGCAACAGCCTGTCGACGACCTCGTGGCGGCCCGGGTCGCGGCTCGTCACTGACGAGGGCAGACCTGTGCGCATCGACGAGATCGAGATCGGGTCCCTGGCCACCGTCTTCCCCGAAGGGCACGAGGGCTCGGCCGACTCCCAGACCGTGCTCGTGCGCGTGGCGGAGTCCGAGCTGCCCACGTCCGAGGACCGCGGCGACTGGTCGCCGGGCGGGCTCCTCGCCTACTCGAAGGTCTGCACCCACGCTGGATGCCCAGTCGGGCTCTACCAGGCCGACACCCACCAGCTCCTGTGCCCGTGCCACCAGTCCGCCTTCGACGTGCTCGACCGGGCCCGGCCCACCTTCGGCCCCGCGACACGAGCCCTCCCGCAGCTGCCGCTCGTCGTCGACGACGAGGGCTACGTCCGCGCCCAGAGCGACTTCCACGAGCCCATCGGGCCCGCCTACTGGGACCGCGACTAGTGCAGGCGCTTCGTCCCTGGCGCGCACCGGCCCTGGTGACCGTGGCCGCCGTCCTGCTCGCTGCGTGCAGCGACGAAACCTCGCCGTCGATCCTCGACCCCCAAGGGCCCGAGGCCCGCAAGCTGGCCGATGTGTGGTGGCTGATGTTCGGCCTCGCCACCGCCGTGTACGCGATCGTGGCCGGCCTCATCCTCTACGCCATCGTCCGCAACCGCCGCGGCGCTGCCCCGACCTCGCGCCTCAACGACCACGCCTTCGTCGTGATCGGCGGACTGATCGTGCCCGTCGCCATCCTCGCCATCCTCGCGGTGGTGACCGTCCGGACCACCACCGAGGTCCGCCAGCCCGAGCGGGGCGAGCTGCGCATCGAGGTCGAGGCCCACGACTGGTGGTGGGAGGTGCGCTATCCCGCGACCGGCATCGTCACCGCCAACGAGATCCACGTACCCGTCGGGCGCCAGGTCGCGGTGAGCATCCGCACCGCGGACGTCATCCACAGCTTCTGGGTGCCCCAGCTGGCGGGCAAGCTCGACGCCATCCCCGGGCAGCGCAACGTGCTGCGTTTCACCGCCGACCGGCCCGGCGTCTACCGCGGCGAGTGCGCTGAGTTCTGCGGGATCCAGCACGCCAACATGAACTTTCTCGTCGTGGCCGAGGAGGCGAGCCGCTTTGGCCAGTGGGAGCAGACCGAGGTGCAGGGCGCGGGCCTGCCCACCAGCAACGAGACGGAGCGAGGACGTCTCGTCTTCGAGCGGGAGGCGTGCGCCGGTTGCCACACCATCCGGGGCACGAGCGCCACGGGAACGCTCGGTCCTGACCTCACCCACATCGGCAGCCGGCGAACCCTCGGCGCCGCGACCGTGCCCAACAACACCGGCAACCTGACCGGGTGGATCGAGGACGCCCAGGCATACAAGCCGGGCAACAAGATGCCGCCCATCGCCCTCGAGCTCGCCGACCTCCGTGCCCTCGTGGCCTACCTCGAGGCGCAGCGATGACGGTGACCGCCGATCACGACGAACCCGTGTCGGATCTTGCAATGGAATCCGACGCCCACGTCGTCTGGAAGGAGCCGCCCGGCTTGCTCGGCTTCTTCAGCTCGGTGGACCACAAACGCATCGGTGTCCGCTACATCGTCACCGCCTTCGTCTTCTTCGTGCTCGCAGGCGTGCAGGCCCTGATCATGCGCTGGCAGCTGGCCGGACCGGACCAGAACGTCGTCGGTCCCCAGACCTACAACGAGCTGTTCACCATGCACGGCACGACGATGATCTTCCTCTTCAACACGCCCGTGCTGGCCGGCTTCGGCAACTACCTCCTGCCGCTGCAGCTCGGCACCCGCGACATGGCCTTCCCGCGACTCAACGCCTTCAGCTACTGGGTGTACCTGCTGTCGGGCATCTTCATCTACTCGTCGTACCTGGTCGGCCGTCCGCCCGATGGCGGCTGGTTCGCCTATGTGCCCCTGACCTCCGACGCCTTCACCCCTGGCCTCAACATGGACTTCTGGGCCCTCGGGGTGATCTTCACCGGGCTGTCCACGACCGTCGGCGCGGTGAACTTCATCGTCACCATCTTCAAGATGCGCGCGCCGGGCATGACGATCAACCGCATGCCGATCTTCGCGTGGTCGATCCTCTCGATGGCGTTGATGGTGCTCTTCGCCGTCCCGGCCGTCACCCTCGCCGCCGCCCTGCTGGCGGCGGACCGCATCTTCGGCACCGCGTTCTTCGTCGCCTCGGGTGGAGGCAGCCCGCTGCTCTACCAGCACCTGTTCTGGTTCTGGGGCCATCCCGAGGTGTACATCCTGTTCGTGCCCGCCGCAGGCATGGTGTCGATGATCATTCCCGTCTTCTCGCGCCGTCCCATCGCCGGCTACCTCTGGATCGCCACGTCGCTCATCGCCATCGGGTTCATCAGCTTCGGCGTGTGGGTGCACCACATGTTCGCGACGGGCATGCCTGCGCTGGCCATGTCCTTCTTCGCCGCGGCCAGCCTGCTCATCGTGCTGCCGAGCGGCGTCCAGTTCTTCGCGTGGATCGCGACCATGTGGAAGGGGCGGGTGGAGATCACCACTCCCTTCTTGTTCTGCCTCGGCTTCCTGCTCATCTTCCTGTTGGGCGGGATCACGGGCGTGATGGTGGCGGTCATGCCCTTCGACTGGCAGGTGCACGACAGCTACTTCGTCGTCGCCCACTTCCACTACGTGCTGAACGGGGCCGTCGTCTTCCCCATCTTCGGTGCCCTCTACTTCTGGATCCCCAAGATGACGGGACGGCTGCTGAACGAGCGCCTCGGCAAGCTGAGCTTCTGGGTGATGTTCATCGGGTTCAACATGTCGTTCTTCCCGATGCACATCCTTGGCTTCCTCGGCATGCCCCGGCGCATCTACACCTATCCGGAGGGGCTGGGCTGGGGCGGCATCAACATGCTGGTGTCGATCGGCGGCGCCGTCTTCGGCCTCGGCACCGCGCTGACGGTCCTGAACCTCGTCGTGAGCCGCCGG
>JBEEFQ010000167.1:0-22929 GCA_041166245.1 Actinomycetota bacterium
GGCGCCCGACGCCAGCTACGACGCGGCCCCCGGCATCGTGATGACCGCGCACGCCGACGCCGCCCGGGTGGCGGCCGAGGCATCGTTCCAGCGGGCTGCATCGCCCGGTATGGCGACCTACGGCAACACCCGCTCCGCCAGCGAGAGCACTCTCACCGGCACCCTCGGCCGGGCCGTCGCCACCAGCTCGGTCAACGACGTCGACCTGGGCGGCGTGGTCAAGATCAAGTCGGTCACCAGCACCGCGACGGCCCAGACCGACGGCCTCAACGCGACCGGCGCGGGCGGCACCGTCGTGCAGGGCATGACGATCGCCGAGCAGCCTGCGTACGTGGACGACACCGGCTTGCACATCGGCGAGCAGGGCCAACCCGCCAACGCGGTCGCCAGCCAGATCGCCAACCAGGCGCTGACCGAGGCGGGCTTCACGTTCTACGTCAGCCAACCCGTCGTCGAAAAGGACAAGGGTTCGGCAACCTCGAACGCCGGCTCGTTCGTGGTCGTCTGGAAGCCGCCGAACAACCCGTCCGAGAATGTCTTCGTCATCACCTTCGGCGGGGCGCGCGTGTCGGTCACCGCGGGCGAAGGGTTCGGGAGCGGCCTGGAATTGGCGACCGATGCCGAGGACCTGCCCGGGGCCGACCTGGGCGGTGACGTGTCGCCGTCCGTCCCCGTCGACGGCGGTGAGCTGGCGGTGTCGCCGTTGCCCGGGACGGCGGGCCCGGCGCCGGCCGCCGGCCCCCAGACCCGGCCGTTGCGGTTCGGGCTGGCCAGCACCTTCGGGGGCTTCAGCTGGCTGTGGCTCGTGTTCGGCCTCGCCCTCGTTGCCCTGGCCGGCGCCGGCAACCGCCGCATGCTCGGCGACCTCCTCGACCGCCCCGCGGCCGACTGTCCATTGGAGCGCGACCAATGACCACCCCTGACCTCATCCTCACCGATGCCGTCGCCGAGGACGTGGCGTCCGGCCAGGAGCGGCTGGCCGCCGGGCTGCGCCGCGTGCGGCGCGCCACCGGTGGCATGGCGAACGAGCGCACGCTGGCCATCGCCGGCGGTGTGCTCATGCCCCTCGGGATACTGCTCGTGCTGGCCGGTTGGTACGGCGCGTCGCACACCACGCGGTTGTTCGAGCAGATCCCGTACCTCATCTCCGGGGGCATGTTCGGCATCGTCCTCGCTGCCATCGGTGCGTCGCTCTACTTCGGCTACTGGCTGACGCGACTCGTCGGCCACGCCCGTGAGATCGTGGACGGCCTGGCCCGCATCGAACAGCGGTTGGACGCCGCCTCGCCGGCCGCCGCGACCGCCGACACCCGGCTGGTTGCCACCCGCGGGGGCGCCCTCTACCACCGTCCTGACTGCTCGGTCGTGGCCGGCCGCCCGAAGTCCGAGCTCCGAACCGTCACGGCCACGACCGCCGGCCTCTCGCCCTGCAAGCTCTGCTCGCCGGGGAGCTGACCCCCCGTTCTCGAGGCAATACGTCGCGGTTTCCGCGACGTATTGCCTCGAGAACAGCTTCGGAACGGGAATCCTGACCGGTCCGGTAGGGTTTTACCTGACGATGCGCAAGCTGTTCTCCTTCCCGGACCCGGTCAACGAGGTCTCTGCCCGCCTGGTGGCGGGCGCGGTCGTGCTCATGGCCCTGGCGACGATCGTCCTCGACCAGCCCTGGTTCACGCTGCTCCTGGCCTACGGGTTCGTGGCCCGGGTGCTCACCGGCCCCACCCTGAGCCCCCTGGGCCAGCTCGTGACCCGGGTGGTGACGCCTCGGCTCGGCCTGGCCCCTCGGCCCGTCCCGGGCCCGCCCAAGCGCTTCGCCCAGGGGATCGGGGCCGCCTTCTCGGTCACCGCCGCCGTCCTCGCCCTCGGCCTCGGCGAGCGGGGCCCCGCCTACGCCGTGCTCGGGATGCTGGCCGCGGCCGCCACCCTCGAGTCGGTGTTCGGCTACTGCCTCGGGTGCAAGGCCTTCGCCCTGCTCATGCGGACCGGGGTCATCCCCGAGTCGGTCTGCGAGCGCTGCAACGACATCTGGGCTCCGCGGGCCGCCTGAGCTCCGTCCAGGTTTACACCCTACCTACTGGTAGGTAGGGTATAGGGATGACCACCACCGAGGCTCCGACCACGGACGACGCCGCTCCCGCCGGCTCGCTCCTGCCCGTCCTCAGGGTCATCCCCCCTGAGGCCTACGAGAACCCCACGTGGAAGGGACTCGCGTACTTCGCACGCGACGTCGTCCTCTACGGCGCCTGCATCGCCGGGCTCATCGCCTTCTCCAACCCGCTCATCGTGGTGGCCCTCTGGTTCGCCACCGGGCTCACCGTGATCGGGCTGTTCGTGATCGGGCACGACTGTGCCCATCAGGCCCTGTTCAAGTCCCGCCGGCTCAACGACCTCGTCGGACGCGTGGCCATGCTGCCGAGCTGGCACGTCTACGAGGGCTGGGTGCTCGGCCACAACCGCGTGCACCACCAGTTCACCGTGCGCGAGGGCTACGACTTCGTGTGGCACCCGTACACGCCCGAGCAGTACACGGCCATGTCGCCGCTCGGCCGCCTGCGCCACCGGTTCGAGTGGTCGTTCCTCGGCGCCGGCGCGTACTACCTGCGCGAGGTGTGGTGGCACAAGATGGCGGTGGGCGAGCCCCCCAAGCGCTTCGCCAACGCCATCCGCAAGGACCGAGCCCTCGTCTTCGGCACCGTCGCGCTGGCGACGGTGGCGCTGGTCGCGACCAACCTGGCGGGCGGCGGCTCCATCGTGTCTGCCGCGTGGCTCGTCGCGCGCGTGCTCGTCGTCCCGTTCCTGATCTTCAACTTCGCCATCGGCTCGCTCGTGCACGTGCACCACGTGCAGCCAGACATCCGCTGGTGGAAGCGGAAGGACTGGACCAAGTTCGCGGCCCAGGTCGAGGGCACCACGGTGCTGCGCACCCCGAAGTGGCTCGACGTCTTCTTCCACCAGATCATGGTCCACGTCCCCCATCACGTGGACTCGCGCATCCCGATGTACAACCTCGAGCTGGCGGCGGAGGCCATCGCCAAGGCGTTCCCCGAGACGATGCACGACGAGCCCCTGCGGTTCCGCGACTTCGTGAACAACACCAAGCAGTGCAAGCTCTACGACTTCGACCAGGGCCGCTGGTTCACCTACCGCGAAGCGTCAGCGCTCACCACCGCGCAGGTGGGGTAGCAGCAGCTCCACAACGCGCTCGGCGTTGTTGTCGGGCAACCAGTGGTCGGCGTCTTCGAGGACCTCGAGTCGATACGACCCGTCGACGCGACGGGCGGTGAGCTCGGCCGCCTTGCGGGTGACGTAGCGGTCGCGGGCGCCGTGGATGTGAAGTGTCGGCGCGGTGACCCGGCCCCGGAGAGCGCCGGCCCGCTGGAGGGCTGCACCGCGGTACCAGTTCACCGCGGCGGTGAACGCGCCCGGCTGAGCGAGCAGCTCGGCGTAGGCGCGCGCTTTGTCGGCGGGCACGCCCTGGTCGGCGAGCGCGTCGGCGAAGCGCTGAGGATTACGCGCCGGGCGGGCGGCCGCCTCGGGAAGCCACGGCAGCTGGAAGACGAACATGTACCAGGAGTGCAGCAGCTGGCTCGTCGTGAACAGTGAGCGCGCGAACGCCGCGGGATGGGGTGTGGACAGCGACGTCAGCGTGCGCACGCGGTCGGGATACGACATGGCGACGTACCACGCCACCGCGCCGCCCCAGTCGTGGCCGACCACGTGAGCCCGTTCGACGTCGCCGGCGTCGAGCAGGCCGATGACGTCGCCCGCCAACTCAGCGCCGCGGTAGGCCCGCCTGCCGCGGGGTCGGGCGCCGGGGGAGTAGCCCCGCTGGTCAGGGGTCAGGGTGCGGTAGCCGGCGTTCGCGAGCAGGGCGGCCACGTCGTCCCACGACGCGGAGGTCTGTGGGAACCCGTGCAGCAACACGACGACCTCACCGTCGGCGGGACCGCGGTCACGCACGTCGAAGGTCATCGCCTCGTGCTGGTAGCGCTCCATCGGCCGCCACGGTAGGAGTTGTGGGCCCCGGGAGGTGTCGGGGGCGGCGGCACCGAACCCACTAGGGTCGAAAGCGCCCCAAGCCCTCCCCCTGGAAGGGGCACCCACCAGCACTCGTGACGATCTCTTCCGCCACGTCAGCGCGCCGGCTCGCCTACGTGTTCCTCGGGCTGATGCTGCTCCTGGCCTCCGCTCCGACAGCGGGGGCACAGAGCGACCCCTCGGCCAAGCGACGCCAGGTCCAGCAGCAGCGGGCCAAGAAGGCGGCCGAGGTCAACGCCCTCAAGGCCTCCGACGCCGAGCTCGAGCAGGCCCTCGACGCCCTGGACGGCAATCTGCGGTCCCAGGAGGCGGCAGCGGCTGACGCCCGCCGGGCGGCCGACGCCGCCAGCCAGCAGGCGATCGCGGCCCGTGCCGAGCAGCAACGGGCCACCGAGGCGCTGCGCAAGGTCCAGGGGGCCATGCGTGAGGTCGCGGTCGACGCCTACGTGCGGGGCCCCCAGGCCCCGAGCGCCCAGGTCGCCGGGGACAGCCTCTCCGACATGGTGCTGCGTGAGCACCTGCTCGAGATGGCGGTGGGGAGGACCACCGACCTGGCCGACCAGCTGCGGGCCCTGGGCGAGGACCTGGCCATCAAGCGCCAGGCGGCCGACGACGCCGTCAGCAAGGCCGTGGCGCGGAAGCGCCAGATGGATTCCCAGCTGGGCGAGCTGGCGTCGGCCAAGGCGGCCAAGCAGCGTCTGGCCGACGGCGTCGAGACCCGGCTCGAGAAGGCGCTGGCCGAAGCCGACTCCCTTGCGGCCGTTGACAAGCAGCTGGCGTCGCAGATCGCGGCCCGCCAGGCCGCCCTGTCCCGCAAGGCAGGACCGTCCTCGGGCCGCGGCAGCTCGTCCCGCCCGTCGAGCGCCGGCAGCCTCACCACCGTGCGGGGGATCACGGTCGCGTCGTCGATCGCCGACAACCTCGAGGCCCTCCTCAACGCGTCCGATGGCGCCGGGCTCAGCCTGGGCGGACAGGGCTACCGCAGCTCCGAGGGCCAGGTCCAGGCCCGCCGGAACAACTGCGGCACGAGCGACTACGACGTCTACGAGAAGCCCGCCTCCCAGTGCAGCCCGCCCACCGCCCGGCCCGGCCAGTCCATGCACGAGCAGGGCCTGGCCGTCGACTTCACCAACGGCGGTCGCCTCATCCAGAGCCGCAGCGACCCTGCCTTCGTCTGGCTCAAGGGCAACGCCTCCCGCTTCGGCTTCTACAACCTGCCGAGCGAGCCCTGGCACTGGAGTACGAACGGCAACTGAGTACCTGAAACCCTGAACCCCCAAGCCGCTTTTGGTATCTGAGTGGGGTCAGGGCCCCAGTCAGATACCAAAAGCGGGATGGCCGGAGCGGGATGGCCGGGACGGTGGGGTGAGGCCGGTACCGTCGCGGGGCATGCAGGTCGCGCTGGTGGCGGCGGTGGTGGGGGTGTTGGCCGGGTACGCCCGGGGTGGACGGCTGCGCCACCTGGGTGAACGGCCGGTGCGGCTCTGGGCCCTGCTGGTCGTGGGCGCGCTGCTCCAGTGGTTGGCGCCGAACGGCCCCGCCCTCGTCGTGTCGTTCGTGTGCCTGCTGGCCTGCTGCCTGGCCAACCTGCAGATGGTCGGCATGGGTGTCGTCGCCGTGGGACTGGCCCTCAACGCCACGGTGATCGCCGCCAACGGGGCCATGCCCGTGCGGCCCACAGCCCTCGTGCACGCAGGCGTGGTCGACGACCTCGACGAGGCACGGACCTTCGACCTGGGCGGCAAACGCCGGCTGGAGGAGCCCGGCGATCGCCTCACGGTGCTCGGCGACGCCCTGCCCATACGCCCGGTGCGGCAGGTCCTGTCCTTCGGCGATCTGGTCGTCGCGGTGGGCACCGCCGACGTGCTGGCGCAGTTGATGCGCCGGCGCCGCGCCCGCCTCCTGACCCGGTCCCCGGCCGAGGTCGGGTGAACAGGCGGTAGATTCCTCCCCCTATGGATCACGATGCCGAAGCGAAGCCCGCGTCCGCGAAGCGATCCGGTGGGGGCCGCCGGGGCGACACCAGAGAGCTCGGTCGTGTCGTCCGGCGCTACCTCGGAGCCCTCGAGGCCAGCAGGTCGAGCAGGGGCATGCGGCGCACCATCGAGGGGTTCAGCGCCCGCCTCCTGAAGATCGACGAGCTCCTGGTCAGCGCCGACCCGCTGGCCCGGCTCCACCTCACCCAGGAGCGCATCGACCTGCACGCCGAGCTGGTGCGGGTCACCAACGGCCAGGACCCGGATCTCTCTGCCATCGAGAAGGAGTTCGTACGCGTCGCCCGGCTCTACGGCGAGCTGGCCGGCATCACTTTTGCGGCTTGGCGCCAGGTCGGCGTGGACGCCGAGGTGCTCGATCAGGCCGGCATCGTGCGCACCGGCACGCCCAGGCCTGATGCCTCGCGCGTGCGGCGAACGGCCGAGGCCGCGGCCGAGCCCGCGGCCGAGCCCCTCCTACCCCGCACCGAGCCCGTCGCTCCGGTGGCCGAGCCCGTCGCCCCGGTGCCCGAGCCTGAGCCCGCGCCTGAGCTCGTGCTCGAGCTGAGCGAGGATCCTCCGCTCGTCCCGGCCGAGGCGTCCGCCCCGGCCGTCCAGATGCCCCCGCCTCCGCCCCGGCCGCCCCGCCCCAAGGGACCCAAGCCCCAGAAGCGGCCGGCACCCCAGGCCAAGGACGCCGCTCCCGCGGGTGCGCCTGCAAGCGACGCCGACGGCGAAGCGCCCAAGCTGCGGCGCAAGCGCATCGCCGACTAGCGCGTCAGCGACCTTCTTCCGCGGCTTCGTCCTGCTGCCACACGCGGAACGCGGCCACTGCCACCGCCAGCCACGCGCACCCGAGCACGATGCCGGCGACCACGTCGGTGATGTAGTGCACCCCGAGGGCGAGCCGGGTGAAGCAGATGGACGCGACCAGCACGAGGTAGCTCACGATCGCCACCCGGCGCACGCGCGGTGACATCCGGGGTGCGAACACCACGAGCAGGGCGCCGTACACCGCGGTGGCGCCCATGGCGTGGCCCGACGGGAAGCTCTTGCCCGCGGCCGTCGCCACCGGCTCGAGCCACGACGGACGATCCCGGCCCACCAGCGCCTTGATGAGCCGGATGAGCAGCCCGGTGGAGACGGACGTGGCCACGAGGAACACCGCTGTCCGGTGACGTCCCTCGCGCAGCAGCACGACGGCGGCGACGATGACGAGGAGCGTGAGCCACCACGTCGACCCGAGGTTGGTGACGACCTCGAGCGCGGTGACGAGCCCGGGCGAGTCCCGCACCCAGGTGTGCAGATGGTCGGCGACGTTCGTGTCGAGCCGGGTCAGCGGCCCCTCGCGTCGGACGTCGGCCAGGAGGAGACCGAAGGGGACGGCCACCAGCAGGAAGGCGACGGCGAAAAGGCTGAAGCGCAGGCCGAAGCGGGCGTCGGGGTCGAGCCGGCGTCGGAGGTCTGCCATCAGTCGGCAGCGACGTACACCGGCAGCGTGCGGCCGTCCTTGGCCACCACGAACTCGTCCGAGCCGTCGAAGGTCTCGCCGTCGCGCGCCATCCGCAACGGACCATGGGGCGAGCGGACGCGCACTTCGCGCGCCAGCCGCTGGGAGTACACGCGGCACCGACCCAGGCGGCCTGTCAAGACCGCGAACACCAACCTGACCCGCGCCCACGGCGCGTCGCCCTCGACGATGCGCACGTCGATTCGCCCGTCGTCGAGCCGCTCACGCCAGCTCGGCGCGAAGCCGCTCGGGTGGTATCGGCAGTTCCCGAAGAAGATCATCCACACCCGCATGGCCTTGCCGTCGATCTCGACCTCGCACGGACGGGCTCGCCGGAGCACGCGCACCAGGGCGACGACGACGGCCGGCCACTTGCCGATGACGCCCTGCAGCCGCTCTCGAGCGTCCACCAGGTCGGCGTAGCTGCCGAAGCTGGCGGTGTTGAGGAAGGGCCGGCCGTCGATAGTGGCCAGGTCGACGCCGGCCGCCGATCCGCTTCGTACCGCCTCGACCGCGTCGTCGGCCGAGGACAGGCCGAGGTCGCGAGCCAGGTGGTTGAGGGTCCCGGCGGGCACGACGAGAAGAGGCTTGCCCGCGGCCTGGGCCACCTCGGCCGCCGCGTTCACGCTGCCGTCGCCGCCCGCGATGCCGACGGCGCGACCGCCCGCCGCGTCCTCGAGCGCAGCCACCAGGTCGTCGCCGTCATCGACCTCGACGATGCGGGCATCGGGCAGCCCGGCCTGCAAGGTGGCCACCGGGTCGCGCGACAGCGCGGAGCCGGCCGTGCGATTGACGACGACCGTGAGTCCCTTGCCTGTCGGGGACGGATCCGCTCCGCCCATCGTCCGTGTCCTCCGGACCTCGGCGGCCGCTGACGGCGCGATGGGCCACACGCGTGTGGTGACAGCGGCCGTCCCGACGCCGAGGGCGGCACCGGCGACGATGTCACGGGGATGGTGCTCGCCCACCCACACCCGCGTCCCGGCAACCGCGACCGCGGTCGCGAGCAGCGGCGCGCCCAGCGTGGGCGCCTCCAACGCCACACCCGTGCCGAAGGCGAAGGCCGACGCGGTGTGGCCCAGCACCGACGCGCCCCCGAGGGAGATGAGCCCCCGCAGGGCAGCGCGACGGCCCCTCCTCCCGCCTCCGGCCGCGAGCAACATCGCCACCACCACCCGCAACCGGGCCCGGTCGGTGGCGTTCGTCAGCGCCACCGCCGTGTCCCGCGTGGCCATTGCGTGGCACCCTAATCCTGATGCCCGACGACCCAGACACCACTCCGAGCAACGACGACGACGACGTGGATCACGAGCACGGGCTGCAGCACGTGCTCGACGAGCTGCGCGAGATGCCGGCCGGCATGAACGACCCGAACATCATTGGTGACGCCGGCCCCCTCGACGTGCCCCCTGGCTCCGACCCGCCCGAGGAGGGCCAGCTCGAGGAATAGAGGGTTTCTGTCATCCGTCGTCGTAATGGGGACGTAGGGGGATACGAGCGTCTCGGGGGATCGCTTGGCGGAGGAAGGCGTGCGTCGATTGACGTCGCAGCAGGAACTGGTTCGTGCCCTGCGGGAGACCGAGGCATGGCTGCACGCCGTCGTGTCGAACGCGCCGATCATCCTCTTCGCCACGGACGCGACGGGCGTGTTCGTGCTCTCCGAGGGCAAGGGCCGCGAGTCGCTCGGCTTGGCGCCGGGTGAAGGGATCGGCCAATCGGTCTTCGAGGTGTTCGCCGACTTCCCCGTGATCTGCACGAACATCCGCCGAGCCTTGGCGGGTGAGTCGTTCACTGACACGGTCGAGGTCGGACCCCTGGCCTTCGAGACCTGGTATGGGCCGTGGCTGGATGACGACGGCGCGGTCCAAGGCGTCATGGCCGTAGCGACCGAGGTCACTGAGCAGCGGCGAGCCCAGGCCGCCCTGCAGCGAAGCGACGCGCGCACGCGCACCCTGCTCGATCAGACGCCCAACATCATCGCTGTCGTCGATCCGAGTGGGGGCCTGCGCCTGGCGTCATTGGCTGCGACGCGGATCCTCGGCTACCGCTTTGACGCGGACGGCGAGCGCCTCAACGTCTTCGACCTCGTCCATCCCGAGGACCTGGGCCGCGTTCTCGAGTCGGCCCGTTCGACGACCTCCGGCGAGTCGGTGCCGGTGGAGTTCCGCTTGCGCCATGCCGACGGATCGTGGCGCTGGCTGGAGGCGATCGGGAACGACATGCGGCTCGACCCGGACGTCGGGGGAATCGTCGTCTCCGCGTACGACATCACGGCTCGCAAGGAGTCCGAGGCCCGCTTCGGCGCGCTGGTCGAGCATCTCACGGACATGATCGTCGTCCTCGGTGAGGACACCACCTTGCAGTGGGCCAGTCCCTCGGCTCGCGTGTTCATGGGCGACAGCAACTCGTACTTCCACCTCATCCACCCCGACGACGCGGCGGTGGTCGCACCCATCTTCGCCGAGCTGGTGCGCACTCCCGGCGGGGTGAGGCGCATGGAGTGTCGGGCCCGGAAGGACGGGGAGTGGCGCCACATCGAGACCATCGCCACCAACCTGCTCCATGACCCGGCCGTGCACGGGATCGTCTGCAACTCGCGCGACATGACGGATCGCAAGCACGCCCAGGAGGAGCTCGATCGGCAGGCGTACCACGACGGCCTCACCGGTCTGCCCAACCGGGCGCTGTTCCTCGACCGTCTGGAGGTCGCTCTCACGCGCGCCAGGCGCCGGCGTTCCACCGTCGCCGTCCTGTTCCTCGACCTCGACCGCTTCAAGGTGATCAACGACAGCCTGGGCCACGAGCCCGGCGACCGTCTGCTCAGCGCCGTCGCCCGCCGGCTCGAAGGGGCGTTGCGACCCGAGGACACCGTGGCGCGCTTCGGGGGCGACGAGTTCACCGTGCTCTGCGAGGACGTGGGCGCCGACCTCGAGCCCGTCGGCATCGCCGAGCGCATCAGCCGCGCCCTCACCACGCCCTTCAGTCTCGACGACCGAGAGGTGTTCCTCAGCGCCAGCATCGGCATCGCCGTTGCACCGAGTGAGCAGGCGAGGGGAGACGCTCTGCTGCGCGACGCAGACGCGGCGATGTACCGCGCCAAGGAGCGGGGTCGAGCGCGCATCGAGGTGTTCGACGAATCCACCCGAGAGCGGGCCATGGAGCGGCTCGAGACGGAGCACGACCTGCATCGCGCCCTCGATCGCGGTGAGCTGCTCCTGGCCTACCAACCGATCGTCGACCTCGGGACGGGGGAAGTCGTCGGTGTCGAGGCACTCATCCGCTGGGCCCACCCCGAGCGCGGCATCGTGCAGCCAGCGGGGTTCGTGCCCCTGGCCGAGGAGACAGGCCTCATCGTGCCCATCGGGGAGTGGGCCCTCGCCGAGGCATGTCGCCAGGTCGCGACGTGGCGCAGCCGGGCCGTCCTCCCGCCAACGTTCTCGGTGAGCGTCAACCTCTCGGCCGCACAGCTCGGCCAGCCTCGACTGCGCCAGGTCCTCGACGCCGCCCTGTTCGAGTCGTCCATCGACCCCGCGTCGGTATGGCTGGAGATCACCGAGAGCGCGTTGATGGAGGACGCCGACGCGGCCATCGCGACCCTGCGCGGTTTCAAGGACCGCGGCCTGCGCATGTCCATTGACGACTTCGGCACCGGGTACTCGTCGCTGAGCTACCTCAAGCGCCTGCCCATCGACGCCCTCAAGGTCGACCGCACCTTCGTCAGCGGCATCGTCGCCGACAGCGAGGACCACGCCATCGCCGAGGCGGTCGTCGCCTTGGCCCACACCCTTGGCCTGAGCGCGGTCGCCGAGGGCGTGGAGACAGCCGAGCAGCTGGCCGAGGTGCGCCTCATCGGCTGCGACGGCGCCCAGGGCTACCTCTTCTCCCGACCCGTCTCCCCGGAGGCGGTCGAGGCCCTGCTGCGCCAGCAGCCCCGCTGGTGACCCGCATGCTTGTCACACCCTCGCCCTACCCTGGCGGGCCGTGGAACTGTTCCCTGACGACCGTGCCCCTGAAGCCCTTGGCGTCCGCCGCCTGTCGCTCGTCCGCCTGAGCACCGAGATCGCCAAGGCGGTCGCGCCCGTCGGCCGCTTCGCGGTCGAGGGCGAGGTGCACCGGCCCTCCCGTGGCGCCACCGGCCGGGTGTGGTTCACCTTGCGCGACCGGCGCTCGCAGATCTCGGTGACGTGCCCTGCGGCGCGGGCCCGCCGCTGCCGCGCCGTCGCCGGCGAGCGGGTGAGCGTCACGGGCAGGCTGGAGTGGACCACCGACCAGGGTCGGCTGCAGCTGGTCGCCGAAGAGGTCACCCCGGTCGGCGCCGGCGCGGTCGCGGCCGCCATCGCCGACGCCCGTCGCCGGCTCCACGCCGAGGGCCTGCTCGACGTCCGTCGCCGCCCCATCCCCCGCTTGCCCGAGCTCATCGGCGTCATCTGCGGCACCGAGGCCGCGGTGCGGGCCGACATCGAGTCGGTCGTGGCCGATCGCTACCCCGGGTACCCGGTGGAGTTCGTCGAGGTGACGGTGTCGGGGGCCGGCGCGTCCGAGGCCATCGTGCGTGCCTTGCGCGCCCTCGACGCCCGGCCCGAGGTCGAGGTCATCGTCTTGGCGCGCGGAGGTGGCGACGCGCCGCAGCTCCTGCCCTTCAGCGACGAGGAGCTGTGCCGTGCGGTCGCCGCCGCCACCACGCCGGTCGTGTCCGCCATCGGCCACGAGGGCGACCGCCCGCTGTGCGACGAGGTGGCCGACCTGCGTTGCGGCACGCCCTCGCTCGCCGCCGGCGCCGTCGTGCCCGACCGGGCAGCCCTCGAGTCCGACCTCGCCCGGCTGGCAGGTGCGGCCGGCGCCACCCTCGACCAGCGCTTCGCAGTTGCGGGGCGTCAGCTGGCTGCCGTCGACCGCGACAGCGCTTTGGTCGCCGGGCTGGGCGTGGCGCGGGGCCGGCTCGACCGGGCCGTGAGCCGGCTCGACGTCCTGCACCCGGGCCGCCGGGTGGCCGAGGCTGGTCGCCTGCTCGAGAGCCGGCGCCTACGACTCGAGGCCCTCAGCCCGGTGCGGGTGCTCGAGCGCGGCTACGCGGTCGTGCGCGCGGCCGACGGAACGGTTCTGCGGGACACGACCGGCGTCGTCTCCGGCGCGGCGATCGACGTGCAGCTCGCGTCCGGCCGCCTCGCCGCAACCGTCGACGAGGTCA
Source organism: Actinomycetota bacterium (assembly GCA_041166245.1). Lineage (GTDB taxonomy): Bacteria > Actinomycetota > Acidimicrobiia > Acidimicrobiales > JAFATL01 > JBEEFP01. The sequence goes on from JBEEFQ010000167.1 coordinate 12,710, forward strand.
CCTCGTGAGCGCAGCGGACTTCGACGGTCTCACCTACGAGCAACTGGTCGCCAAGCTCGAGGAGCTCACCACCCGCATGGCCGCCGGCGACATCGGCATCGAGGAGGCCGCCGACCTCTACGAAGAAGCAGGTCGCCTCCACGACCTCGCCGCCGCCCGCCTCGCCGCCGTGCAGGAGCGCATCGACAAGCTCCGCGCCGCCCAGCAGTCGCCGCCTCACTGAAGGTCAGTCGGCCGCGAAGAGCTTCGGCAGGTTGGGCTCTTCCCGCTCGCGGAAGGCGACGTTGACGTCGAGACGCTCGCGACTCTGGTTGATGAGGAGGTCGCCGCCGGGGACGGGGTGGGCGTCGAGGAAGCGGTGGATGGTGGTTGCCAGCACGGGGTCGATCAGTGCGGTGATGCCTTCGAGCATGCGGGGGATGAGCTTGGAGGGGAAGCGGCGACGCAGGTCGTCCCAGTGCGCTTCGACGAACTGCCAGGCGTCGGCGCCGGCGGCGCGGTTGGTGAGTGACGTGGCGATGACGAAAGGGGCGTTCTGGGTGCGGACCTCGGTGAGCGCCATCTCCAGCGTGCGGCGCAGGAGTGCGGGGTGGGGGACCTCGGCGAGGGCCAGGAGGTAGCGGATCTCCTCTTGGGGAGTTTCGGGGTTGCGCATGCGGTTGAGGAAGGTCGAGTACTCCTCCTCGCCGCCGTTGCGGGCCGCGACGGCGAGGATCGGCGCGGCCAGGTCGCCGGGGACGGCGCTGCGGTCGCGGAGGTAGGCGGCGTGCACCTCGGCCGCCTTGGCCCTGACCTCGGGGTCAGCGCCGATCGTGCCGAGGGTGGCGACGAACGTGCCGCGGAGGCTGCCGACGCGGCCCGGTTCGTCGTCGGCCGGCTGCCAGCCCAGCTCGTCGAAGCCGGGGCGAACGAGATCGCGCACGAACCGGGAGAGGCCGTCCTTCACGGCCGGCGCGGCGAATCGGTCCACCAGTTGGAGGGGGCCGAGGATCGCTGACCAGACGTCGGGGTCTCGCTCAGCGCTGAAGTGTCCGATGAGGTCGACGAAGTCAGCGAGCGGGCTGTGGCCGGCGAGCACCGCGGCCCACGCGTCGCTGACGAGGTTGAAGCGCTCGAGCGGGGCCAAGCGGTCGGGCTCGGCGACCAGTCGTCGCGCCATGTCGGGCGGGTACTGCACGCGGTAGAAGCCGGAGCCGCCGTCGTTGACGACCACCCAATCGGGGGCCGAAGAGAAGTCGATCTCACCGGCCGCGTCGGACAGCAGGGTGCGGTGGTGTTCGACGTCGCCGCTCACGCCGGCGCGCACGAGCACGGGCACGTGCCAGCGGGTGCTGTCCTCGCCACCGCCGCGATAGCGGAATGGCGACTGACTGATGACGAGGCGCGTGCCACCGTCCTCCTCGGCGACGGTGAGGAGCGGGTACCCGCCCTGGAAGATCCACGTGTCCATCGTGCTGCGGGCGGGCTGGCCCGTGGTCTCCTCGATCGCGTCCCAGAGGTCGGTGGTCTCGGTGTTCCCGTAGCTGTGCTTCTTGATGTAGGCGGCGATGCCTTGCCGGAACTCATCCGCGCCGATGTACTGCTCGAGCATGCGGAGCACGGCTGAGCCCTTCTGGTACGTCAGCACGTCGAACATGGCCTCGGCCTCTTCCGGTCGTCCGACCGGGAACTCGACGGGGCGGGTGCTCGAGAGCCCGTCGACGCCCATGGCCTGGGCCCGGCTGGTGCCGAAGCTCACCCAGCGCTGCCATTCGGGCTGGAAGTCGTCGACGCACAGCAGCTCCATGAAGGTGGCGAAGGCCTCGTTGAGCCAGATGCCGTTCCACCACTTCATGGTCACCAGGTCGCCGAACCACATGTGGGCGATCTCATGCGCCACCACGTCGGCGACCCGTTCGAGCTCGAGGCGGGAGGCGACGTCGCGGTCGACGAGCAGGGCGGTCTCGCGGAACGTCACTGCGCCAAGGTTCTCCATGGCGCCGAAGGCGAAGTCGGGGACGGCGATGAGGTCGAGCTTGTCGCCGGGGTACGGCAGGCCGAAGTAGGTCGTGAAGTAGCGCAAGGAGTGGGCGCCGCACTCGAGGGCGAAGTCCCACAGCTGCGACTTGCCGGGGACGGCCGCCACGCGCAGGGGTACGCCGTCCACGTCGACCGTCTTGGAGAACTCGAAGGGCCCGACGATGAACGCGACGAGGTAGGTCGACATGCGCATGGTGTCGGCGAACTCCACCTGGCGCTTGCCGTTGCCGAGGTCGGTCTCCTCCACGATCGGCGAGTTGGAGATGGCGGTCAGCTCGTCGTCGACGATGAGTGTCACGCCGAACGTGGCCTTGCGGTCGGGTTCGTCCCAGCACGGAAAGGCGCGGCGAGCGTCGGTGCTCTCGAACTGCGTGGTGGCGATGACGTGCTCGGCGTCACCGTCGTCGGTGAACGTGCTGCGGTAGAAGCCGCGCAGCTTGTCGTTGAGGATCCCGGAGAAGGTGAGCCCCAGCGTCCACGGTCCGGTCGCCGCCTCGCCGTCGAGGGTGATGGTGGCTCGCTGGTTCTCCTCGTCGATGGTGATGGTTGCCTCGCGGCGGTCGCCCTCGTCCGACGTGAGCTCGGCGGTGTGGATCTCCAGCTCGGCGGCGTTGAGCACGATCTCGGTCACCGGCTCGTGCACGACGACCCGCACCCGCTCCTCGCCGGTGAAGGCGGCGGCGTCGAGGTCAGGGCTGAGCGTCAGCTCGTAGTGCTGTGGCTCGACGGCGTACGGCAGGCGGTAGGCGCTCGACGATTCGGACACAACGGGACGTTACCCGTGCCAGATACTGTGCGGTTCATGCATGTCCTGACCATCGGCAACGCCCTCGTTGACGTCCTCGCCCACGCCAGCGACGCGCAGCTGGCCACCATCGGGCTGGAGAAGGGCAGCTGGGGACTGCTCGATGCCGACGAGGCCGAGCGCCTGTACGAAAAGATGCCGCCGAGCGTGGAGATCTCCGGCGGCTGCGCGGCGAACACCGCGACCGGTGTGGTGTCGATGGGCGGCACAGCCGCGTACATCGGCAAGGTGCGTGACGACCAGCTGGGCGAGGTGTTCACCCACGACATCAAGGCGGTGGGCGTCGACTACGCCATCCCCGCCGCGACGCAGGGGCCGCCGACGGGACGGTGCCTGATCCTCGTCTCGCCCGACGGGCAGCGCACCATGCGGCCCTACCTCGGCGCGGCGCACGGGCTCACGCCCGACGACGTGGATTCCTCGCTCGTTGCCGCCGCGGAGGTGACATACCTCGAAGGCTTCCTGTGGGACCCGCCCGGTGCCAAGGACGCCTTCCGCAAGGCCATCGACGCGGCCCACGGCGCGGGCCGTCAGGTCGCGTTCAGCCTCTCCGACGTGGTCTGCATCGACGCACACGGCGACGAGTTCCGCGAGCTGCTCCAGCAGGGCTCGGTCGACGTCCTGTTCGGCAACGAGGACGAGGCGCTCCGTCTCACCGGTGCCGGCTCGGTCGACGACGCGGCCAAGCAGGTGCAGGAGTGGTGCCGGCTGTCGGCCCTGACCCTCGGGGCCGCTGGCTCGCTCGTCGTCACGCCTGACGGCCAGCGCCGCGTTCCCGCCGCCCCCGTCGAGAAGGTCGTCGACACCACCGGGGCCGGCGACCTGTACGCGGCCGGCTTCCTCTACGGCCTCACCCACGGCGCCGACCCCGCCGAATGCGCCCGCCTCGGCGGTATCGCCGCCGCCGAGATCATCTCCCACGTCGGCGCCCGCCCCGAGGTCCAGCTCTCCACCCTGCTCTAACCCCAACCCCGATCGACTTTTATGCAATCAGGGGCGCTATGCGCCCCTGATTGCATAAAAGTCAGCGGACGTGGGTTCAGGTGGTGGCGGCGCGGGACTGCCAGGCGAGGCGCTCGGCCTCGGCGCGGCCGCGGTGACGGGCCTGGACGGCGATGGTCACGCCCGCGGTGTCGGCGTGCATCGTCGCGAGGTCGAGGGCGCGCTCCCACGGGCCCTGGGTGACGCGCAGGCTCTGCACCTTGGCGTGGGGGACGACGTCGGTCTGGCGCCGCAGCCAACCCGACCGCGTGATGGCGTGCTGCGGTGTCCAACGCACGCCGTAGGTCCGCCAGCGCAGGGGTGAGCGCCACCGCGCCGAGTCGGGCGGCGGCACCAGGTCGGCGGCGTCGAGACGCAGTCCGGGGAACACGCGCTCGAGCACCGCGTCGATCAGTTCCCGCGTGGCCACGGGCAGCAGCACTGCGGTCTCGCGGCGCGACTCGCGGTTGCCTCCCCGATACCCGGCCACGTCGACGAGCAGACGGGAGCGGTGGAAGAGGCGCCACAGCGCGGGCTCCTCGATGCGGACGGCCTGCACGCGCGCGAGGGGTACCGTTTGGTGCAGCTCGTTGAGCAGTCCCCGCCGCAGCCGCAGACCCTCGGGCACCTCGGCGATGGCGAACCCGTACAGGCGCTCGGCGCGCATCACGAGCGTCGCCGCCGTACCCAGGAAACCCACCGCCGACGCGATCACGCCGCCGACGAACTCGTCGACGCCGGCCGCGGCCAGGGGGACGAGGGTGATGGCGAACACCACCACCAGTCCGGTGAGGGGCGCGGCCAGGTAGGCGAGCGCCAGCTCCCGGTCGGAGACGCGCACCGCCGGTTCTCGCTCGGGGACCACGGGCGCCGGCTCGGCGCCGGCCTCGGCGATCGTGACCCCGCCCGCCTTCGCCGTCAGCTCGTGTCGCAGGTCGATGGCGATCGCCTCGGGGACGAAGCTGAGGCGCACCTCGCTGCCCCCTTCGGACACGGCCTCCACCCTCACCTCGGCCAGACCGAACACGCGGGCGAGGAGCGGCCTGGCGATGTCGACGCTCTCGATGCGCGCCATGGGCACCCGACGGTGGGCACGGAACAGGGCGCCCGTCCGCAGCTCGAGCACGTCGCCGTCGATCCGGTACCCGGTGGAGCGCCACACCCACCACGAGAACACCGCCACTCCGATGGTCGCAGGCAGGGCCACGCCAGGGAGGATCCAGCCGGAGATCGCTCGCCCCTGTTGCGCCAGCACCACCAGGACGAAGAAGCCCACCCGGCCCGCCCTGATGAGCGGACTCAGTGGGTGCAGCCGCTGCCAGCCCTCAGAGGCCGGCAGCACGGCTCTCCCCGAGGGCGGTCAGCCGGTCGCGGAGGCGCCGCGCTTCGTCGTCAGCGACGAGCGGGATCTCGGCGTCGGACGCGGCCGCCGCGGTGTGCAGCTTGACCGTCGCCAGCCCGAGGGTGCGCGCCAGCGGTCCCTGGCGCACGTCGACGAACTGCATGCGGCCGTAGGGCACGATGGTCAGCCGCCGGATCAGCACGCCCCGTCGCAGCACGAGATCCTGTTCCCGCTCGGCGTAGCCCCACGCCCGCCACCGCCGGTCGGCCAGGTGGGCCCAGAGGGCGGCCAGGCCCGCGAACACGACGAGCACGACGAACGAGGCCGCGCCACCGCCGACGGCGGTCAGCACGCCGGTGAGCAGCAGTCCGATCACCACCAGCGAGCCCGCGCCCGCCACCTGCCACAGCCGGCGGGTCGCCGGCGCCAGCCCGCGCCAGTCGAGGTCCTCGTCGGTCGCCATGTTGGACGTGGCCAAACGGATCAGACCTGGCTGCGTCCGCGCTCGACGATGGCCTGGCGCCGCCGCTCGACCTCGGCCGGGTCGAAGGATCGGCCCTGCCAGCCCCGGGCCAGCTCCGCCTCGATCTGCAGGCCCTCGCCGACCGTCGTCGCGGAGGTGCGCTTGTACTCGTCGAGCAGGGCCCGCACCGCGACCTGGTCGTTGCCGGCGATGTCCACGGCCACCGCGTGGGTTGCGGCGAGCAGGTCGTCGTGCGGGACGACGCGATTCACTAGCCCGAAGGACAGGGCCTCGGCCGCGTCCATGAAGTTGCCGGTGAGGCTCATCTCCTTGGCCCGCCGCACGCCGATGGCCTGGGGGAGCAGCACAGACAGCCCCCAACCGGGCAGCAGGCCCACGCGGGCGTGGGTGTCGCCGAATCGGGCTCGCTCCGACGCGATCAGGAAGTCGCAGTTGAGGGCCAGCTCGAAGCCGCCGGTGACGGCCACGCCGTTCACCGCGCCGATGACGGGCTTGCTCAGATCGGGCCACGGCTTGCCCACGCCGCCCGCCCCGACGCCCGACGGGCTGCCTCGCAGGTTGTCGCCGCTCGACCCGAGCTGCTTGAGGTCGAGGCCGGCGCAGAAGGCAGGATCGGCGCCGGTGAGGACGACGACGGCGACGTCGTCGTCACTGTCGGCTTCGGCCAGGCCCTCGGCCAGCGCACGGATGAGCTCGCTGGTGAGGGCGTTGCGCGCCTCGGGGCGGTTGAGCATCAGGGTGCGGACGCCGTCGGACGTGTCGACCTCGAGAACGCTCATGGTCGCGGACAATACAGTTCCGCCATCACCACCAACCCTTGGCTCGATCGGCGGGTGCTCAACTACGCCCACCAGGGTGGGGCGGCCGAGGCCCCTTCCAGCACGCTCGTCGCACTGCACCGCGCGGTCGACGGAGGCGCCCACGCCCTCGAGCTCGACGTGCACTGCACGCAGGACGGCCACCTGGTGGTGTGCCACGACGCGACCGTGGATGCGACGACGAACGGCACGGGGCGCATCGCAGACATGACGCTGGTTGAGATCCGCACCCTGGACAACGGCTACCGGTTCGGCGCCGACGAGGGCTTTCCTTACCGAGGGCAGGGTCACGGCATCGCGACGCTCGACGAGGTGCTCGACGCGTTCCCGACCACGTTCCTCAACCTCGACATCAAGGAGACGGCGCCGACCGTGCCACCGTACGAGGAGAAGCTGGCCGCGACACTGCGCAGGTACGGCCGGACCGACGACGTGATCGTGGCGTCATTCCTCGACGGCGCCACCGCCGACTTCTCCTCGTACGCGCCCGAGGTCAGCACGTCGGCGGGGACGATGGCCACCGCCCAGTTCTGGAGAGCTGTGCAGGACGGCGAGCCCGCGCCTCCGATGACGCACCACGCGTTGCAGGTGCCGCCCGACTACGACGGCACGGTGATCGTCGACGAACGGTTCGTGCGGCGGGCCCACGAAGCCGGCCTCGCCGTGCACGTGTGGACGATCGACGACCCGGCCGAGATGGAGCGCCTGCTCGGGGTCGGCGTCGACGGCATCATGACCGACCGGCCCAGCGTGCTCGCCGAGGTCCTGACGAGGACCGGCGCCCCGCAGCCGTGAACCCGGCCCCCGTGACCGTCGCTATGCGGACATGAAGGCGATGGGGACAGAGCTGCCCGCGTCGCGGTCGAGGGTGGCGATGCGCCGGCCGGGCTGGACCGCGTCCTTGGCGGGGTGGAGACGGTCGCCGAGAAACGTGGCCGTCGCGTCGAGGTCGGCGACGGTGAAGGCGAGGCCGTAGAACCGGGCGGGACGGTCGTCGCGCGGCTCCACGGGTCCGATGACCTCGAGCACCACGTCACCGAGCTTGAAGAACGTCTGCCGGAAGGGCGGGCCGTACTGGTCGGTCTCGCGGGTGCGCCGCAGCTCCAGACCGGCCCCTTCGATCGCGGCCGTCGTGCGCCCGATGTCGGGCGTCATCACGACGAGGTGGTCGAGCTCCGTCACACCGTTCGGGTGCGCGGGGGTGGGTCGTGCCGGATCGTCGGATCGCGACGTGGGAAGCCCGTCGATGGAATCAGGGCCGTGCCAGTCGCGGAGGGACCAGCCCGAGAGCTTCTTCTCGCCGGTGCCGAGCTTGATGGCGAGCCCGCTCATCCAGCAGCTGCCGTCGTCCTCCACGACGAAGCCCAGGTCCCGCCACACGTCGGGCGGGTCGGCGAGAAACGCGCTGGCGATGGTGGCCATGGCGGTCCACGGTATGCCGATGAAGCCGGAGCCGTTCGACTGGACCAGCGCGACCGAGGCGCAGGCCGAGGCGCGTCACGCGCTGTCATCGATCGTGCGCGCCGAGCTCTTCCCTGGCGACGCCGTCCCGCCGGTCGAGCACCTGCGCGCCAGCTCCGTCCACCTGCCGTTCTTCCAACGCAAGCAGGAATGGGCGGTGTGGGCCGACGACGGTCGCATGCTCGGCTGGGCCTGCCTGGACCTCGAATACACCAACAGCAACCGCCACACCGCCGAGTGCAAGGTCGAGGTCGACACCGAACACCGCCGACGCGGCATCGGCACCGGGCTGCTCGAACTGGTGACGGATGCGGCCCGCGGCGACGACCGCTCGAATCTCGACTTCGTCGCCTACGAGGGAACCCCGGCCGAGCCCTTCCTCAGCCAGGCCGGAGCGGAGAACCGGCAGGTCTTCCGGCACAGCCGTCTGCAGCTCGACGAGCTCGATCGCGCCATGCTGCAGGAGTGGGTCGACCGCGCCGCCGAGCGGGCCGCGGGCTACTCGCTCGTCGCGTGGGACGACCCCACGCCCGAGGAGCACCTCGAGGCCTTCACCGAGGTCGTGCACGTCATGAACACCGCACCCCTCGATGACCTCGAGTGGGAGGACGACGTGTTCACGCCCGAGGAGATCCGCTCCTGGCAGGACGCGTTGCACGCGCGTGGCCACGCGGGCTGGGTCCTGGCCGCCCGCGACGACGCCACCGGGCGCTTCGCCGGCTTCACCGAGCTCGGCTTCTGGCCGTGGGAGCCCGAACGGGCCGATCAGGGCGACACGGGCGTCGACCCCGACCATCGCAGCCTGGGCCTCGGCCGCTGGCTCAAGGCGGCCATGCTCCAGCGCGTGCTTCGTGAGCGCCCAGACGTCCGCTATGTCGACACCGGCAACGCCGGCAGCAACCGCCCCATGCTCGCCATCAACATCGCCCTCGGCTTCAAGCCCCACCGCATCGGCGGCTTCTGGCAGCTGAAGATCTGACGCTGTTCTCGAGCAATGCGTGGCGGATTCCGCCACGTATTGCCTCGAGAACGCGGGGTCAGCGGCCCGCGTTGGGCTTCTTGCCGTGGTTGGCCTTGTTGCGGCGGGCCTTGTTCTTGCGCTTGGCGGTCTTCTTCGACATGGGCGATAGCCTCGCAGGTTGTGGAGCGGCTCGGCATCGTCGGCCTGCCGAACGCCGGGAAGTCGGCTCTGTTCAACGCCCTCACTGGTGGTTCTGCGGTCGTCGCACCTCATCCTTTCTCGACGACGGAGACGAACGTGGGCATGGCCCGCGTGCCCGATCCGCGCGTCGAGGCGCTGGCCGAGCTGAGCAAGAGCAAGAAGATCGTGCACACCACGGTCGAGTTCGTCGACATCGCCGGCCTGGTGGCGGGCTCGTCGTCGGGTGAGGGCATGGGCAACCGCTTCCTCGCCGGCATCCGCGAGGCCGACGCCCTCTGCCTGGTCCTGCGGGGATTCGAGGACGAGAACGTCGTCGGCGGCTCCGATCCCCTCGACGACCTGCAGGTGCTCGAGCTCGAGCTCGTCCTGGCCGACGCCGCCACCGTCGAGTCCCAGGTCGACAAGCGCCGCAAGGCCGCCAAGAACGACCCGTCGTTGCGGGGCGAGGTCGCGGCGCTCGAGGCCGCGTTGCCCGTCCTGCAGGCGGGCACGCCGATCTACCGATCCGACCTCGACGCGGAGCACCGGGCCAACCTGCGGACGTCGTTCCTCCTCACCAACAAGCCGGTCCTCGCCGTCGTCAACCTCGGCGAGGACCAGGTGGCCGACATCGAGGACGTGATCAAGCCCGTGGTCGCCGAGCTCGGCGACGCGGCCGACGTCCTCGGCGTCAGCGTGCAGCTCGAGTCCGAGGCCGCACAGCTGCCTCCCGACGAGCGCACAGAGTTGCTCGACGGCCTGGGCCTGGGCGAGGGCGCCCTGCCGCGCGTGGCCCGCGCCGCTTATCACCTGCTCGGACGGCGCACCTTCCTGACCACCGGTCCCGACGAGTCACGCGCATGGACGTTCCGAGCCGGCGCCAAGGCGCCTGAGTGCGCGGGTGTCATCCACTCCGACCTGCAGCGGGGGTTCATCAGGGCCGAGGTGATCCGCTGGGACGAGCTGCTCGAGCTCGGTTCCTGGAACGCGGCCAAGGACGTGGGCAAGCTTCGCGTCGAAGGCAAGGACTACGAGGTCGTCGACGGAGACGTACTGGAGATCCGCTTCAATGTCTGAATTTCGCCCTCACTCGCTCGCTGGCGCTCGCTCCGTTCGGGCGAGTTGAAGGCGCTCGTGCTCCCGGCTTCGCCGGATCGCCTCGCAAAGGC